>SCVQ01000238.1 GCA_004296865.1 Nitrospirota bacterium | reverse complement strand
GGCGTGGACGTGCGCGTCATCACGGACCGAGAGAAGCTGCAAGACCCCAAGCAGCGGGCGGCGCTGGAGACGTTGCGCCTGGTCGGGATTCCGATCCTTGTGAACCGGCATGACGGCCTCATGCACATCAAGCAAGTCGTGGTGGACGACGAGGTCAATACCTCGGGCTCGATGAACCAGACGACGAGCGGGCATCGCTACAACGACGAACGGCTGGACGTCATCCTCGATCCCGTCACCAGCGCAAAAGCCAGGGACAAGTTTCTCGCCATGTGGAAGGACTCGGCACGGTATGAAGCCTGGCGCTGAACGTGTGGAAACGGATGTGGCGATCGTCGGGGCCGGCGGGGGCGGGGCGGTGCTGGGGCTGGCGCTGGCCCAGAAGGGGGTCCGGGCGCTGGTGCTGGAGCAGGCCTCCGGTCCTCCCACCGGGCTGCGCGGCGAGATTCTGCAGCCGAATGGGCAGCAGGTCTTAGACCGGCTCGGCCTGCTCGACTCCCTTCCATCCAATGCCACCAGGTCCGTGCGGTGGTTTCACTTTTGCCGCGCAGGGGGGGCACGGGAAGAGGCGCGTGGGTCTGAACGACTCTGCACGGTGGACTACGGCATGTTGCCGCCGCCCTACAACCGGGCGGTCGTCACGCTGCCGAACGTGGCGCACCACGCCATCCTGCACGCGCTGGAGTCGCGGGTGCCAGGCGGGCTCAGGTATGGGACCACCGTCACGCGACTGGTGCGATCCGGCGGCCGCGACCAAGTGGTCGGGCTGGAGGCCGAGTACGAGGGCAAGCCGCTGACCGTGTCGGCGAAACTCGTGGTCGGGGCCGATGGGGCTCTGTCAAAAGTTCGCCAGGCGCTGGCCATTCCGACGAAGTTCCATCAGTACCGCGAAGGCTACCTGATTGCCATCTTGGATCGGCCGGAAGGTCTGGAAGAGGCCAAGTACTTTGTCGGACGTCATGCCATTCTGGGGATCTTTCCCGCGGCAGGGGACAAGGCCTATCTCTTTTACATGATTCCTGCCGGTTCAATGCCCCAGATCAAAGCTGCCGGCATCCAGGTGTTGCGTGAGCGGTGGCTGAAGATCGATCCCAGCCTGGAGAAGACCGTCCAGAGCCTGGTGGATTGGAATCAGACGGCCTACATGCCAACAGGACGTGTCCGAACGGCGACCTGGGTAGCCGACGGGGCCGTCCTGATCGGCGATGCGGCGCATGCGATGAATCCCCATGCCTCCCAAGGGCGGATGCAAGCCATGGTGGATGCCATGGCCTTGGCCGAGCTTGTGCCGGATTGCCTGCAACGAGGGGACTGGTCCGCCTCGGCCTTGGCTCCCTTCGAGCGGCGTCGCCGACCGCAGGTGGAGATGCTCCAGCGCATGGCGGACGAGCAAGTGTTATTCTGGAACACCGGCAATCCCGTGCTGGCGCTCCTGCGCGACCGTGTATTCAAAACGCTGGACCGCAACAAGCGGCTTGGCTACCGCGTGCTGGCTGTGACGGCAGGGCTCTCGGCGGAGGCTCCCTTCGGCATGCTGGACCGCCTGATGGCGGCAGGTCTGTTGCCCGATCCGAGGGCCGATTGCCTCCCGTCCGAAGCGGTGGTGCCGGGCCGGTGAAGGGGACACGTTGATGACATCCACAGAAGGGCGACTTCAGCACTTGCCGCCGGAGGTTCGCAGGACGCTCAGAGCCTATACGGAGGACGTGACCGCGCTGTTCGGTCCCTCTCTGCAGGCGGTCATTCTCTACGGCAGTGCCGCCGGAGGCGATTTCCTGCCGGGACGATCCAACCTCAACCTGCTCGTCCTGCTGTCCCAATACGACGGCGCAAGTCTGCAACGTTACGGTAAGGCGCATCGGCGCTGGAGCAAGGAGAACATCGTCGTACCGCTGTTCATCAGCGATGCGGAACTGCGGGCCTCTGCAGAACTGTTCCCCTTGGAGTACGTCGAGATGCAGGAGCAGCACGTATTGCTGGCTGGCCGCGATCCCTTTCCCGATCTCCGCATCGACCAACGCAACGTGCGGCTGCAATGCGAGCAGGAAGTGCGCGGCAATCTGCTGCGGCTGCGGCAGCGTTTTGTGGAGGGGGGCGGAAAGCAAGAAGCCGTCGCGATCCTCCTGCCCCTGTCGCTGACGGCCCTGCTGCCCTGTCTGAGAGGGCTGCTGCGTGTGCTGGGGCGTTCCGTTCCCAAGGGGGCCGAGGCTCTCCTGAAGGACCTTCCATCCAGCCTGGGGTTTGACTCGCAGGTATTCCAGGAAGTGTTGAGCCTGAAACGCGGACAGATCAGTCCCGGTCCGTTTGAGACCCCTCGCCTCTTCGAGCGTTACATGGCCTCGCTGCAATCGCTGGTTCAAAGAATGGAACAACTGAAAGCAGAGGGATGGCTATGAATGGGTGTGGCCGAGCCGTCCGGCTTGGCGTCATGCCCTGGATGTTGGCGGTGGGTCTCCTATCGCTCTCGCAGGGAGCGGAGGGGATGCAGAACGACTATAGGCCTGCTGCCTCAATGCCCTACGGCAGGCCCGATGCAAAGACTGCCTCCTTGCCTGGTCCCCTCGGCTACGTGAGCGACCATGCGGAGGTGTTGGATGCAGATTGGAAGGCTCGAATCAGGTCCGTCTGTCAGGACCTGGAACGCAAGACTGGGGTCGAGATGGTCGTGGTTACGGTCAAGACGTTCAAACCCTATGCGACGGCTCAGGACTATGCCGAGGCTCTCTACCAACGGTGGGGGATCGGCACGGCTCAACAAGACCACGGAGTCCTGGTGATTGCGGCGGTGGAGGAGCGTCAGGCAGCGGTGACGGTGGGCCGGAGTCTCTATGCCGTCATCAGGCCGGAACTGTTGGAGCAAATCGGCAGCTTGTATCTAGAGCCGGCATTTCGGGACGGCCAGTATGGAGAGGGCCTCTATCGGACCGCGGTGGCCCTGGCCTCGTCCACTCAGGACATTCACGTGGGGGCGCCGTTGCGCGCTCACGTCAAGGGACTGGGCCTGTTCCTCACGGTGGCGACCGGCGCCGGTGCATTGGCCTTCCTCTGGTGGATCAGCCGCCCGGACCTGCGGCATCCCTTCGGACGCATCAGGAGGGGAGAGTATTGGGGCAGCGGCCAAGGCGGGTTCGGCGGCAACTTCGGCGGGTTCGGGGGAGGAATGAGTGGGGAAGGGCTGAAGTAATGCCACACGGTGTTTTGGACGGTTGGGTTGGCAACTGTATAGCTGCGTGGTAGGATTGGTCCACATTTGAGGGAATGCCCATGAGCACGGCGGTGAAGAAAACGATAGCGCTTCCTCCCGCACTCTCAAAAGAGCTGAGTCAAATCGCGCGGGAAGAGGGAAAGACTGTCGGCGCGGTGATCGAAGACGCGTTGCGTGTGGCGAGGCGCAAGCGGCTAAAAGAGAGCTTTCTCGCCGCGCAGGGGTATTGGACGAAAAAGGCCAGAGAGAAAGGCATTCTTACGGAACGAGACCTTCGCAAGTATCTGGCTCAACGGTGAAGGTCGTTTTTGACAGTAACATCTACATCTCAGCGTTGACGCTTCCTGGTAGCCAAGCCGAAAAAGCTCTCCTCCGAATTCTCGACGGTCCAGATACGGTCCTGATCTCCAAACCAATCCTTGACGAAGTCCTTTCGGTCTTGGCCAAGAAATTCAGCCGGGACGCGGACGCGCTGAGCCATGTGGCGGTCACGTTGACCGAGATGGCCGAGGTGGTAAAGCCTGAACGCATGGTCGAGGTCTTGGCGGATGACCCAGACAACCGAATTCTGGAGTGCGCGGAGGCAGGCCGAGCTGATTGCATTGTCACGGGCGACAAGGCCATGCTTGCCTTGAAGCGGTATCAGGGCATTCGTCTGATCTCCTTGCGCGAATATCTTGCAAGCAGCAACTGAACTTCGCAGAGGGATGAGCGGGGAAGGACTGAAAAGGACTAAAGTAAGATGGCCGGGCTGACGATGGGCGGCCACCGGATTGGCTGCTTCTGCTAGGCCGGGTTGGAGTTGTGCCGCAGAAGACACCTCCGGGTTCACCCAACTAAGCCTTGCCCGCTCGAATCCTGCAAACTCGGCCGCAGCGGCCTCACACAGTACAGTCTTCGCCCTTGCAATCGAAACGCAAGGGCGCGTGCTGCGGCAAGTTGTGTTCCGCCCCCTCCGGTGATGGGCGGCAGCAACTCCCACCCGGCGCTGTGGAAAAAGTTGACA
>SCVQ01000022.1 GCA_004296865.1 Nitrospirota bacterium | reverse complement strand
CTGGCCGGGCCGGAAACAGGTCTACCGGTGGTACGGAGCCGACGGCCGGATCACACAGGATGTCGTGACGGTGGCCGATGACCGGCAAGATGGCGAGGCACTGGTCCAGCCCGTCATGCAAGCCGGCCGGCGGCTCGCCCCTCCCAGCCCGCTCGGACACCTGCGCGCGAAAGCCGCTGCCGAGTTGGCGCGGTTGCCCGAGCCCTTGCGACAGCTTCAGGAAAGCCCGCCCATGCAAGTCAGGATCTCCCAGGCCCTTCGCGATTTGGCCAAGTCGGTGGACGAGCGCGGCTGAAAAGCGGTCTGCTGTTCTGTTCCCTTCTTGATCGTCACGAAAACGGACTTACCAATAAAGTGGGCGGAGGTGCGGGCGAGAGGAACACTCTGGGATGAGGGGGGTCGAGCGAAGAGGCGGTGTGCAGGCCCGGTCGGCCGGGAAGCCTAAAGCCTCTCCAAGATCTCCACCGTAGACACAGAGCTCTCCGAATCCACCCTCCGCCGGTTTTTTTGTTACAGAGGCACAGGTCCCGCGGAGCGTCGTTTGTACGTTGCCTTGCGTGGCTACGACCAGTATTGCAGGGCTTTCATGTAGCCGAACACGAGGTCCCGCCTGGCGACGATACCCACGAGCTTTTGGTTCCTCACCACGGGCAGCCGGGTCACATAGCGGTCTTGGAAGAGGTTGGCGAGGTACTCCAGCGACCGATCCTCCGTCACCGTCAGGACCTGCCTGGTCATGAGGTCTGCGGCGGTGATCTTCCGCAGGTCCCTCTCCTCGATCATCGCCTGGAGCAAGTCATACTCGCTGACCAGTCCTACCAGGGTTGAGTCATCCTCCACGACCGGCAGGCTGCCGATATTCCGCTCGGTCAGCATCCGTCCGAGGGCCAATCCGTCCGTCCGAGGGGTGCAGGTGACCACCGCGTCTTCCATGAGTTGTCCCGCCGTCAGGCTCTTCGGGTCACAGGCCTTCATCATGGACTCAGTCTGTCTCATGTGCCCTCCATACCACGCTTGCTTGAGCTGCCTGCAAAGAATTGCACGGAATTGTCGATTGCCAAGAATTATCTGAATCTGTCAATCGTCAATTCTGGCAATCACTCAATCATCAATTCTTTTGAGCGGATAGTTCTTTTGCCACCCGTGTTCTCTTCTTGTTCACGCGCTGGAGGCCCTGCAATTGAGATAGCCGCGCAGGAGGTCCCGCCTGGCAACGATGCCCAGGAGTGTGCCCCCCGCATCCACGACCGGCACGCGGATCAGATTGCTGACCCGCAGCACGTGGATGAGTGTGGCGATGTCCGTCTCCGGTCTCACCGAGTAGGGATTGGGAGCCATGATGTCCTGGGCCGAGAGATCGTTCCAGTTGTGTCCCTTCTCGAGGGAGGCCAGCAGATCGTGTTCGCTGACGATGCCGACCAGGCGGTGCTGCTCGTCCACGATCGGCACCGATCCGAACCCCTCGATCATCTGCGACGCCAGGACGTCCGCTTTTGTCCGGGGGTGGCCGCACTGCACCTCCTTCTCCATGAAGCGGGCGACCGTCAGACGGGTGAAATCAGCTAGGGGTCGGTTGGGACTGTCTTGCTTCGGTGTTGTCATCTCGGCCTCCGTGTTTCACGCATCGAATTGTGTTATCGCACATCCAGGTGATTGAGGACGTTATCCACTCCGAACACGTACCAGGCGTCGAATTCCGCCATCTCTTTCTGGGCCTCGGTGGGCACAGATCCCTCCAGGGTCACGACGTAGTTGTGGGTCGTCACCCTGATGCCATCCGACTTGATCAGTCGATTCTTTTCCAGGACGAGGCGGACCGTCTTGGTCACGTCCTGGTCGCTATCGGCTTGCAGCGGAGCCACTTCCATACCGTTGATGACGTCCCGACTGCCCGGTACCCACCAGGCCAGCACCCCGGCCAAGCGTTTCTGCGCGAGGCTGGTCACGTGGTCGTCCAAGAGCACCACGCCCTCGGTGACGGAGACCTCGATGACCCCATGGGGATCCGCCAGGGCTTCCCTGACCGTCTCCGTCTTCCCCTTGCGTTTGACCCGGATCGTGCAGTTCTGCAGGACCGACTCCTGGAGCAGGGCATTCCGCACCGCATCGAGGATAGCGCCATCCCCCATAGGGGTGGCCGGCACGACATGGAGCCGGTCTACAATACCCGTGACACCGGGCACGGCAATGGCCAACTCCATGGCCAGCTTCTTGCCCGCGATAGTTCCCACTTCTCCTTCCAGAGTCAGGACCCCGTCCTGGAAGTCCATGTGGACCGGAAACCGATGCAGGTTGATCCGCCGCTCTCGCTCAAAGGCCGCGCGGACCGCTGTGATGACCTGTGCTTTGTCCGGCATCTCCATCTCCATTGAATGCATCACTTCTTACGCGTCTCCAGCTTGGCGAACTCCTGGAGCAGCTCTCGTTGCCGAGGCGTGAGATCCGTGGGAGTCCGGACTTCCACAATGACGAGCAGGTTCCCCTTACTTTTCCCGCCGAGCCGAGGCATCCCCTTCCCATGCAACCGGAGGGCGGTCCCGCTCTGAGTACCGGCGGGAACCGTGACTTGGACGGTCTCCCCACCTAAACAGGGAATGGACACTTTGGTGCCGAGCGCCGCCTGGGCGAAGCCGATCGGCACCGCAGTATAGAGATCGTTCCCTTGCCGTTGAAACATGGGGTGCGGCCGCAGGTGCGTCCGAATCAACAAGTCGCCGGGCGGGCCGCCGTTGGCGTTGGGCTCGCCTTGCCCGGCGAGGCGGATCACCATCCCATCATCCACGCCGGGTGGAATCTGTACCTTCAAATTATGCGGCACGAACTCGTACCCGTTGGCTTGGCAGGTCGGACAGGGGGATTCGATGAAGAGGCCACGCCCACGACAGCGGTCGCAGGTCAAGACCGTGACCAGCTTCATGCCTTTGCCGCTCTGGACCTGTTGTTTCTGCCCGGTCCCTTTGCAATCGCCGCAGGGAGTCGGCTTGGTGCCGGGCTTGGCCCCGCTTCCCTTGCAGGCCTGGCACTTTTCGGATCGAGTGACCTGGAGAAGCCGCTCGCCCCCTTGGGCAGCTTCATCCAGGGTGAGATCCAAGTCGTAGCGGAGATCCGTACCTCGGGCGACACCCTGCGCCTGGCCCGGCCACATGCGGCGGCCTAAAAAGTCGCCGAAGATACTTGAGAGGTCGTCGAACCGGCCGCCGAAGAAGTCGCCAAACTGGAAGCCCCGGACCAAATCCTCGGTCGACCAGCGCTCGCTGACGCCGGCATGGCCGCCGGCGTCATATTCACGCCGCTTGGCATCGTCGGAAAGGACCGCGTAAGCTTCGGCGATCTCTCTGAACTTGGCGGTCGCATCGAGGGCCTTGTTCCGATCCGGATGGTATTGCAGCGCGAGCTTCCGGTAGGCCTGCTTGATCTGATCGCGCGTGGCGGACCGGTCCACACCCAGCACTTCGTAGTAGTCGCGTTTCTGCTCGGTTGTTGCCATATGAATAGCCCAAAGAAGCAGTCCAGCTATCAGCTCGGAACTCGGCGCTTAAAGCTGACAGCTGATTGCTGACAGCTTTCTTCCTATTTCCAGACCCCGGCCAGCGGCCTTTTGCATGTTGGACAGGCTCCATCCTGCAGTAGGTTTTCGACCAGCCGCAGTCCGACCCGACGGATCAGTACGGTGTGGCAGGCGGGGCAGTCCGTGTCTTCCACCCCCTCCTCAAAGACGTTGCCGAGGTATACGTGGCGGAGGCCGGCTTCGAGGCCGATCCGTTGGGCCAGGCGGAGGGTCTCGATGGGGGTGATCGGCGTGTTCCCCATCTTGTAGGCGGGGAAAAAGCGGCTGATGTGCCACGGGACCTCTTCGCCCAGATCGGACACAATGAAACGGGCCAAGTCCCGCAATTCCGCCTCCTCGTCGTTTCGGCCCGGGATCACCAAGGTGGTGATCTCGATCCAGATCCCCAGTTGCTTGTACAGCCGGATCGCATCCAAGATCGGCTGGAGCGGTGCCCCGCAGACTCGCTTGTAGAAGCTCTCGCGAAAGGCCTTGAGGTCGATGTTGGCTGCGTCGAGATAGGGCGCGATCATCCGCAAGGGCTCGGAGGCGATAAACCCGTTCGTGACGAAGATGTTCTTCAGACCGGCGGCCTGGGCGGCCTTGGCGCTGTCCAACGCCAGCTCGAAGAAAATCGTCGGCTCGGTGTAGGTATAGGCGACGCTCGCACAGCGGCGAGCCTTGGCTTCGGCGACGATGGTGTCCGGCATCACGGGTGAGCCCGCCATCCAATCCGCCGAGTGGTCGGACGTCACGGGACAGGCGAAGTCGACGGGCTCAGCCGCACGGCCCTTCGGCCATTGCGAGATCTCCCAGTTCTGGCAGAAGAGACAACGCAGATTACAGCCCACGGTGGCGATCGAATAGGCCTCGGAGCCGGGGAGAAAATGGAAGAGCGGTTTCTTTTCGATCGGGTCCACTTCCTGTGAGACCACGCGATCCGCCACCAACGTGTAGAGCGTGCCGTCGCGATTGATCCTGACGCCGCAGGCTCCGCGGTGCCCCGGCGCGACCCTGCAGAAATGCGGGCAGAGGGTGCAGCGGACCCGCTGGTGCTCCTCTCTCTCAAAGAACAACGCTTCCCGCATCATGCTCCCCGATGCCCCTCAACAGACCACATAGGCGCCCCTCGCCAGTGCGTCGCAAAAGGGCTTCAGCCCGGCGAGGCCCTCCCGGATGATGTCCCGAGCTCCTGCTTGTACCCGGTGAAGCGGCACGCCGGGGGCCAAACTGACTTGCGCCGTTGCAATGGCCGGCCGATCGATCCGCCGGCCGATCGTGCTGCCCAGCCACACAGTGGCCTCCCTCACGCCAGGCACTTGGCGGTGGATACGGAGCGCCAGCTCGTGGGCCAGGACGTTGTAGATCTTCCCCACGTGACTGACGGGATTCTTGCCGGCCGCCGCTTCGCCGCTCATCGGCCGGTTGAGCGCGATCACGCCACAGACGCGGTTGCCTCGGCCGACCTGGCCGGAATCGCCCTGCTCAGCCGATGTGCCAAGCAGCGACAAGTACATTCCGTCCATCCCTTGCCCCCGGCGATCGAGAGCGTTCAACGCGACCTGCACCCGCTTGAACCGGTGCGGCTGTCCCGCAACGTAGGTCCGGACCATCCGAAGAATTTGGGCCTTCATCTCGAAATAACGGGCTTCGGACCGGACGAAGCCGGCTAGGAGGGGCATCGCGATGGTCAGAGACAGGTCGTGATCCAGACGGAACGCCATGACCTTGATGTCTTCGCCGGTTCCCGGAAACTCGCTCTTGAAGAGCGGTCCGTTCAAGAATCGTTCGACGTCCAGGACCAACCGCTCGGTCGGCGTGAGGGGCGCGTAACCCACGGCCGCAGAGGTGTCGTTCGCCACGAACGGGCTCCGGCGAGGCTTGAAGATGGAGCCCAGCTCGGGGGAGCCCGGTTTCAGTTCCACCTGGTAGCGGACATGTCGATCCGGATCCACGTGGCGAAGGTGTTGCGTGAACCAATCCCGGGCCGCTCCCACGGCGATTTCCGCTACCGGCACGGCCTTGCGCCCGACGCCGGCCGAGGCTCGGTCGCCGATGACCAGGCGCATCGGCTCCTTCACCCGACCGCCTCCCAATCGACAGTCCACCTGGCCGGCCACCAGCATCCCCTTGTCGATGTTGTGATGGAGGATGCGTCCGAAGGCCTTCTGATAGGCGCGTGACAACTCGATGGAGATCCGTTCCGC
>SCVQ01000237.1 GCA_004296865.1 Nitrospirota bacterium | reverse complement strand
CTTCCTGATGTCCCCGGTCACGGCATGGCTCTCCTCAACCATTGCCCCCGACACAACGAGCAAGGACAGGGCGATCCGCAACAGGAATCCGATCGGCGGTTTTCTCACAAGGGCCTCATCACGTCACGGCGTGCAATTTCATCGTGTTGGTGCCGCCGGGCTGATCCACCAGCGTCCCCGACAAGATCACGATCCGATCCCCCGTCGCAGCCAGCCCTTCCGCTTTGACGCGACGATCGACCTCCAACATACGCTCATCGGTCTGGGCGATCCGCGGCATCCGATGGGGAATCACCCCCCAGTAAAGCGCCATACGCCGCTGGATCGTTTCAAAGGGGGTGAACGCGATGATCGACGCGGCGGGGCGCTGTTTCGACATCAACCGTCCGGTCGTCCCCGATTCGCTGAAGATCACGATGGCGCGGGCGTCGGTCGAGGCCGCCGCGGAACAGGCAGCCTCGCACAAGGCCTCCGGGAACGACCCCCGGCGCGCCTCCGCGTCGGCGCGCCGCAGGACCGGAAACGGCTTTTGGGTTTCCACGCCTGCCTCGGCCGCGCGCACGATGCGGTCCATGACGCGCACCGCTTCGACCGGGTACCGGCCGCTGGCCGTTTCAGCGGAGAGCATCACGGCGTCCGTCCCATCGAAGACCGCATTGGCCACGTCGGAGGCTTCGGCCCTGGTCGGCGTGGCCTGGTGAGTCATGGATTCCAGCATCTGTGTCGCCGTGATCACGAGCCGGCGGCGGCGGTTCGCTTCGAGGATGATCCGTTTCTGCAGCAGGGGCACCGCCTCGGGCCCCATCTCGACACCCAGGTCGCCGCGCGCGATCATGACTCCATCCGCTTCATCCAGGAGAGCCTCCAGGTGATCGATCGCTTCGGGCCGTTCGATCTTGGCGATCACCGGCACGTCGCCCCCATACTCGGCGATCAGCCGTCTGGCCGCGGCCACATCTTCCGGTCCCCGGACAAACGACAGCGCCACATAGTCCACGCCTTGCGCTACGCCGAACCGGAGGTCCGCCCGATCCTTGTCCGTCAACGTGGGCGCACTGACGGACGTGCCGGGCAAGTTGAGGCCCTTGTGGGAGGTGACCCGGCCTCCGGTGAGAATCTTACATTCCACCGCCTCATCGGACACGGCGGTCGCCACCAACTCGATCAACCCATCGTCGATCAGGATGCGGGCGCCGGGCCTGACATCCCGGCCCAAGTTATCATAGGTGACCGGGATATCGGATGCCGAGGATTGGCCTTGGGCTCGGCCCGTCAGCAGCCGCACCGTCCGGCCCGGCACTAGGTCGACTCCGCCTTCGGCCATCGCCCCAACGCGAATGCGGGGACCCTGCAGATCCTGGATGATCGCGACCACGGCGCGTCGACGGCCGGCCGCCTCACGGATCGCCTTGACGGCACGACCGTGCGATTCGTGGGTGCCATGGGAAAAATTCAGCCTGGCCACGTCCATGCCACTCTCGATCAACCGGTCGAGCATGTCCGGCTGGTCGCTGGCCGGCCCGATCGT
>SCVQ01000236.1 GCA_004296865.1 Nitrospirota bacterium | reverse complement strand
CAAGGCGCCGCGCCTGGTCGCAAGGCCGGAGGCGCCGTCGCAGCCGGATGCGGCATTGTCCGACGAGGAGTCGGCGAAGTCGGCCGCGCAACCGGTTCAAGCCGCCTCAGGATCGGCCGAGGCGTCGGTGCAGGAATCGGCCGGGGCTGCACGGCCGGAGCGCGCTCAACCCGGGGCGGCAGGTCCGGCGTCCTCCAACCCACGCGAGGACTACGACCGTGCCATGCAGAAATTCAAACGGGGAGATTTGAGCGGCGCGTTGCAGGGCTTCTCCCAGTTCCTCGCGCAACATCCGACCTCCGAATTGGCGTCCAACGCGCAGTACTGGATGGGGGAATGCTACTATGGGAACAAGGAGTACGCGCGGGCGATCGACGCGTACGATCGCGTCAAGCTGATGTATCCGACGAGCGAGAAAGTGCCGGCCGCGTTGTTGAAAAAAGGGTTCGCGTATGCGGCGCTCAAAGACAGCGGGCGCGCCTCGGCGGCGCTGCGGCAGGTCGTGGATGCTTATCCCAAGAGCCCCGAGGCCGACAAGGCCTTGGATAAGTTGGCGCAACTCAAGCAACCCAGGTAAGACTATGCACAGGACCGATCGATTTCCTCGAGCCTGTTTCTTCATGTGTGCGGTGTTGGCGGCGGCCTCTACGGGCTGCGCCATGCATGCCGACTTCGTAGATTTGCGGAATGACCTTCGCGATGTCGTCAAGGCTCAGGAGCAGGACCGCGAACGGGACGAAGGGATCCAGAATCGGATCAAGTCTCTCGAGGCGAAGTTGGAGGCCAAGCCGTCGGGGCGGGAGTCGAAGGACATCGACAGTCTCCGGCTGCGCATGCAACAGCTCGAAGATCGGTTCAAGGAATTGGAGGGCCGGTTGGCTCGTCGCTCGGAGACCTATCCGGTGGCCCCGGCTGCGAGCGATCTGCCCGACGGCGAGCCGTCGCGTCAGTCCAAGCCGGCCAGGTTGCCTTCTCTGCCCGAGCCGCCTCCCATGATGCCTGGGACGCCCAGTATCAGCCCGACCTCGGCCTACAACCTGGCTTACAATGACTACATGGAAGGTCGTTATGCGATGTCGATCGAGGGGTTCCAGCGGTTCCTGAACGATTTCCCGTCGACCGCCAAAACCGCCGATGCGTTGTACTTCCTGGGCGAGTCCTATTACGGCACCAAAGACTTCACGCGGGCGGCTCAATCCTTTGAGCGAGTCATCAACGAGTATCCGAAGGGCGAGAAGGTCGCACCGGCCCTGTTCAAGGTGGGCGTGACGGCGGTCGAAGGCGGGGATGTCCTCAAGGCCCGCGCGTTTTTGAAGCGGGTGATCGAGGAATATCCCACGTCCCCCGAGGCCAAGCTGGCCAAGGGCAAATTGGCCGAACTGCGATGAGCGTGGCGAGCAGCCTTGGGAAAATCCGGGTCTTGCCGGGCGACCTGGTCAGCCGTATTGCCGCCGGCGAAGTGGTGGAACGGCCGGCTGCCGTGGTGCGGGAATTGATCGACAACAGCCTGGATGCCGAGAGCCGCCGGATCACGGTTGAGGTGACCGACGGCGGGCGCGGGCTGATCAAGGTCACGGATGACGGCGAGGGCATGGGGCGGAGCGATGCCCAGTTGGCCTTCCAGCGCCATGCCACGAGCAAGTTGCGCTCCGAGCAGGATCTCTGGTCGATCAAGACCCTGGGGTTTCGCGGCGAAGCGTTGCCCAGCATCTCGGCGGTCTCGAAGGTCCGGCTGGTCACGGCTTGCCGGCACGAGCCGGTCGGTACCTCGGTGCGGGTGACGGTCGGTGCCGTCACTGCGGCGGAAGAGTCGGCGGCGGCTCCGGGGACGCAGATCGAAGTGGCGGACCTGTTCTTCAATACGCCGGCCCGCAAGAAGTTTTTGAAGTCGGCGGCGACCGAGTTCTCTCACATCTGTCAGGTGGTCCAGCAGGCGGCCCTGGCTTGGCCGCTGGTGCAGTTTCGGCTCAAGCACAACGGGCAAGAGGTGTTCGACTATGCCGCCGTCTCATCGAGTCGGGACCGCATGCTCCAGGTCTATGGCATGAAGGTGATGGCACACATGGTGGAGGTCCGGGCTGAGCGGCCAGGCCTGCGCCTCGAGGGCGTGACGGTCGATGCAGCGCAGACGCGGGCGGGACGGACCCCCCAGGAGTTGTTCGTCAATCGCCGGGCGGTCAAGAATGCGACGGTCGCCCATGCGGTCTCCGATGGCTATGGCTCATTCCTTGCCAAAGGACGGTATCCCCGCTACGTGCTGTTTCTGGAAGTGGATCCGGAGCGGGTTGACGTCAATGTGCATCCGACGAAACGCGAAGTCCGGTTTGCCGATCAGGACTTGGTCCATCAGACGGTGCGACAGGCGATCAGGGGGGCATTGGGTGGGCAGGCGTCGGCGCCGATGGACGGTCGGGCCGCCGGGTCGATGGCAGACGCGTCGTCCGGCTTGGCCGGGTCGCATGAGGCCTGGGCCGGCTCGGGCAGGCCGGCAGGGTGGCTGGTTGGGGAGGGGCAGAGCCTTTCGTCGGCGGCCCCCAGGTCGGACTACGACTGGGCGAGAGGCGCCAGACAGATGGCCCTGTCCCAAGGGATAGCGGGCGGGTCCGCCAGCGCCGATCCGGCTGAAGCGCCGGGGCTTTACGAACCGCTGCAGACCTATCGACCTGGGGTCGGCAGCGAGGTCGTTCCGTTGGGGCAGGTGAGCCGCACGTTTCTGGTCGCGCAGGTCGGATCGGAATTGCAGGTGATCGATCAGCACACCGCGCATGAACGGGTCTTGTTCGAGCGCTTGTGGCGGGCTTGGCTGACGCAGGGGGTGGCGTCGCAGCCCTTGCTCATCGCGGAGCCGGTCGAGCTGCCGCCTCATGGAGCCGCGCTGCTCCAGCGACACGTGAGCGACCTGGAGAAGCTGGGCCTCGTGATCGAACCGTTCGGCGCCTCCGCGTTCGTGATTCGCGCGGTGCCGGCTTTGCTCGGCCACCTGGACTATCCGGCGTTGCTGCAGGACCTCTTGGACGACCTGTCGGAGTGGAATGCCGCGTCTTCCCTCGACGTGCGCGTCAGGCCCGTCTTGGCTTCGCTGGCCTGTCATTCGGCTGTCCGGGCGGGCCGCGCGATGGACCTGGCGGAAAGCAAGCAGTTGATCGAGGACTGGGTCGAAGAAGGCTTGCCGATGACGTGCCCGCATGGCCGTCGCATCGCGCTTCGCTTTCCAGCAAACGAGTTGGCCAAGATTTTCGGTCGGGCGTGAGATCGTGACGGGTGATGCGTGAGGAGTGACGAGTCGGATGTGGAAGAAGAGCGAAGCATGAGCCAGGCACCTGTTACCCGTCACGTGTCACTGGTCACTTCTCTGAGGCCGCTGATCGCCCTGGTGGGACCGACGGCGGTCGGAAAGAGCCGGGTCGCTGTCTTGCTGGCGAAAGTCCTGGGCACCGACGTGCTCACGGCCGATTCCCGGCAGGTCTATCGCGGCATGGACATCGGGATGGATAAGCCGAGCCTGGAGGAACGACTGGGCGTGCCGCACCGGTTGATCGACCTGGTGGAGCCGGATCAGCCGTTCAATGTGGGGGCGTACCGGCGGCAGGCCCTGCGTGAGATCGAGCGTCTGTACGGCCAAGGCAAAATTCCCTTGGTGGTCGGAGGGACCGGCCTCTACGTCAGGACGTTGCTGCATGGCTTGTGGAACGGCCCCCCGGCCGATTGGAGCTTTCGTGAACGGCTGGTCGGTGAAGCGCGTGTGAATGGAGCGGAGTATCTCCACCATGAGCTGGCTCGCGTCGATCCGGAGTCGGCCGAACGGCTGCATCCCCACGACCATGTGAAGATCATCCGGGCCTTGGAAGTGCATCATCTCTCAGGCCATCCGCTGTCGGAGTCGCACCGCCGTCACGCCTTTGCCGAAACCCCGTTTGCCTCCTTGCTGATCGGCCTGACGAGGGACCGCGCCGCACTCTATCGGCGGATCGACGAGCGGGTTGACGAGCAGTTGGCCAAGGGATTGGTCCAGGAAACCCGTGGACTGTTGGAGAAGGGCTACGGGCGGGACCGGGGTTCCATGAAGGGGCTTGGGTATCGGCAGATCGCAGGATACCTGGCCGGGGACTATCCCTATGAGGAGGCGGTCCGGCTGCTCAAACGGGACACCCGCCATTTCGCGAAGCGCCAGATGACCTGGTTTCGCAAAGAGCCGGGGGTGACCTGGATGGAAATCGGCGATCAGGAGTCCTTGGAAAAGGTGTCGGTCAGGCTCCTGGACCTGGTGAAACAGTTTCTCGCGGGCTTGTCCACGCGGGTCGGCTGTGGCGACGAAAAGACGGCGGTGGCGGCGGGGTAACGACCGGAGGCGTAGCGAGAAAGGAGCCGTGCGGAGCGACGATGGCAATACGACGAGCGCAAGCAGAGATCGGGATCATCGGGGGGAGCGGCCTCTACGAAATGGAAGGCTTGGAGCGGGTGCGGGAAGTCCGCCCCGCGACGCCCTTCGGACGGCCGTCGGATGCCCTGATCTTGGGCACGATCGACGGCGTGAAGGTGGCGTTTCTCTCGCGGCATGGACGCGGCCATCGAATCACGCCGAGCGAGATCAACTATCGGGCGAATATCTACGCGTTGAAGTCGGTGGGGGTGACGCGGATCATTTCCGTGAGCGCGGTGGGGAGCATGAAGGAGGCTGTGAGGCCGGGCGACGTGTTGCTGCCCGACCAATTTATCGACATGACCAAGCGCCGGATTGGGACCTTTTTCGAACAGGGCGTCGTCGCGCACGTGGCGTTTGCCGACCCGATCTGCTCGCGGTTGTCGGGGGCCTTGTTCAAGGCGGCTCAGGGCGCCGGCGTCATGGTCCATCGCGGCGGAGTCTACCTCTGCATCGAAGGCCCCCAATTTTCGAGCCGCGGGGAGTCGCTGCTCTATCGCCGGTGGGAAGTGGATGTGATCGGGATGACCAATCTGCCCGAGGCCAAGCTGGCCCGGGAAGCGGAAGTGTGTTACGCCACGCTGGCGCTCCCGACGGACTATGACTGCTGGCATGCCACGGAGGAGTCGGTCTCGGTGGACGCGATCATCGCCACGCTCAAGAACAATGTGGCGCTGGCCAAGCGCATCATCCGGGCTGCGTTGTCGGTGGCGGCGGAGCCGAGGGCCTGCCTCTGCGCGACGGCGCTGGAGCACGCCGTCCTGACTGCGCCGCAAGCGATTCCGCAGGCGACGCGCAAACGTCTGGGCCTGTTGCTGGCCCGGCACCTGAAAAACCGTGAGGCGTGACGCGTCGTGCATGAAGCGTGATGAGTATACAATGGCAGGCGAA
The DNA here is from genome assembly GCA_004296865.1 of Nitrospirota bacterium. Classification (GTDB taxonomy): domain Bacteria; phylum Nitrospirota; class Nitrospiria; order Nitrospirales; family Nitrospiraceae; genus SCVQ01. The sequence continues at coordinate 5,194 of SCVQ01000236.1, read as the reverse complement.
ACCGTCGTGAAACGTGTGCTTCCAAACACGTCACGTTTCACGAGCAACGTTTAACGGAAAGGTAGTAGGAATGGGGAAGCTGCTGGTCGTGGGGTCGGTCGCGCTGGATACGGTCCGGACTCCCTTCGGGGAAGCCAGCGAAGTACTGGGCGGGTCGGCAACCTATTTTGCGACCGCCGCCAGTTACTTCACGGAGGTGGACCTGATCGCGGTTGTGGGAGAGGATTTTCCGGAGCCGCACCTGAAGTTTCTCAAGAGCCGCGGCATCGACCTGGCGGGGCTCGAGCGGCGGAAGGGGGAGACGTTCCGCTGGAAGGGGGAGTACACCCACCAACTGAACGAGGCCCACACGCTCGATACCCGTTTGAACGTGTTCGAAACCTTCCGGCCCAAGATTCCCGAGCAGTACCGTTCCCCCGACCTGCTGTTTTTGGGCAACATCGATCCGGAGTTGCAGCTCGACGTCTTGCGGCAGGTGCATCGTCCAAAACTGGTCGCCTGTGATACGATGAATTTCTGGATCGAGGGGAAACGGGAGGCGCTCTGGCGGACGCTCAAGGAAGTGGACGTGCTGGTGATCAACGACGGGGAAGCGCGCGCGCTCGGCGGGCATTCCAACCTCGTTCAGGTCGCCAAGGACATCCTGGCGAAGGGGCCGAAGCATCTCATCGTCAAGCGGGGGGAATACGGAGTCCTGCTGTTCAACCGCAAGCAGACTTTCGGGGCCCCGGCCTTTCCGTTGGAGGAAGTGAAGGACCCCACCGGGGCCGGCGATACCTTTGCGGGGGGCTTCATGGGCTACCTGGGGGCGACCGGAAACTTGTCGGACGAGGGCATCCGCCAGGCCATCATTTTTGGCAGCGTCATGGCTTCGTTTACGGTGGAGGCCTTCAGCCTCGACCGTCTGCGCGCGCTCGACTACAAAGAGATCGAGGCCCGCTTCCGCGAATTCAAGCGGCTGACGCATTTTGAGGACCTTGTCTAATCGCATGACCGTCGTGAGGGGAATCGTCGGACGGTCGCGCGCGCCCCGCTGGGCCCTGGTCGGCTGTCTTGTGTGCGTGATGATCGGGTGCACGGCCGAGGAAAAGCTGAAGAAGGCCGACGGGTATTATCGGGAGGGCGTGGCCAATCTGGACGGCAATCGCCAGGAGGCCTTCGTTTCGTTCCAGAAGGCGATCCAGGAAGACCCCGGCCACCGGGATGCGCATTACTATGTGGGGCACATCTACGCCATGCAGGGCAAGTACCAGCTGGCCGAAGAGCAGTTCCGGACGGTCCTGCGGATCAGTCCGGAGTATTCGGAAGCCCATGCGTATTTGGGACAGGTGCTCGCGCAGCAGGATCGCTGGCAGGAGGCCATCCGCGCCTACCGGCGGGCGCTGAACAACCCGCTCTACGCGACCCCGGACGTCGCGTGGTTTAATTTGGGGCGGGCCTTGGCCCATGAAGGCGACATGAACGGCGCCGCTCAAGCGCTCGAGGACGCGTTGTTGGTCAGTCCCCCCAACGTGCCGTCGGGGATGGTCCATCTCGAACTCGGCCGGGCCTATTACCGGTTGGGGTATGATGCCAAGGCACGTGAGATGCTGACGCGGGTGGCCGAACTGGACAAGGATGGGCCATACGCAGCCGAGGCGGAGAAGTTACTGGAACGGTTGAAGCACTAGGGGATGGCTATCACTATGGAAAACGAATCCGTCGGCGATTTTTTCAGACAGGTCCGCGAGACCAAAGGCTTGACCGTGGATGAGGTGGCTTCCAAGACCCGCATCCATCCGGACTTCCTCAAGGCCCTCGAAGAAGGCAACTTCGCCAAACTGCCGGAACAAGTGTTCGCCAAGGGGTTCGTGCGGTCCTATGCCAGGTCCTTGGGCTTGGACGAAGAAGATGCCATGCGCCGCTTCGTGGAGTCGGCAGGGGTATTCTACAACAAGCAGTCGGAACTGGATCGTCTGCGGGTGAGGCAGCTCGAGGATGAGCGGCGCAAACAAGCCAATCGCAAGGTGGTGATCGCGGCGGCGGCGGTGGCCGTGCTCGGGTTGATCTTGCTCTTGAACCGTGAGCAGTCCGCCGTCGCGCCGAGCCGTCAGGTGGTGGAACCGCAGTCCTCGACGAAGGCCCTGCCGCCTTCCACCGGGAAGGCCGTGCCGGGCAGCACGGGGACACCGGCTCCACGGCCGTCTCAGGAACCCTCCATGGGGGGGCATGGGGCTGAACGAACGGAGCATGCGCCGCCCTCGGGCGCTGCAGACAGCCATCCCGCTCCCGCGACGCCGGAGCCGGCCGGGGGCTCTGCGGCCAAGCCGGTCGAGTCCGTTCCCTTGGCGTCCTCCTCGAGCGAACCCTTGGGAGGATTGCCTTCGGACGGGAGGGGAGGCCGTGAGGCTCCCTTGGCGTTGGATCTTGAAGCGACCGAAGTGAGTTGGGTGGTCGTGCAAGTGGATGGCGCCAGCCCCCACGAGGCGCTGCTCCGTCCGGGAGAACGGATGAGATGGACGGCGACGGACCGCTTCATGCTGACCCTTGGCAATGCCGGTGGGGTCCGTGTCGAACTCAATGGAAAACCGCAAGGGCCATTCGGCCCGAGCGGAAAAGTCGCCCGCGACATCCTACTCAAACGGTGAGCGGCCCCTGTTCTTGGGCGTGAGGCACGTGAGGCAATGGTTGTGAAGGCCGGCCCGGTCACACGTGTTCAGTAATTCATGACGGAGTCGCTTCCCCCGCACGATGTGGTCACGCAGGCCGTCGAATACCTGCGCGCGCGATTGCCCGCCCGTCCAGCCGTCGGCATCATCCTTGGTTCAGGCTTGGGAAGTTTTGCCGAGCGTCCCCCGATTCTTGCGGCAATCCCTTACGCGGACATCCCCGGGTTTCCCGTCTGTTCGGTGGAAGGACATGCCGGCCGATTGGTCCTGACGGAGCGCGAGGGGGCCTGCGTGGCCATTTTGCAGGGTCGGGCACATCGCTACGAAGGCGTGGCGCTTGCCACCGTGACCCATCCCGTCGCGGTGCTGGCCGCATTGGGGGTGCGGACGCTCATCGTCACCTGTGCCGCCGGGTCGCTTGACGAGGCCGAGGCGGGGACGCTCATGTTGATCGAAGATCATCTGAACTTGATGGGCGACAATCCTCTCATGAGAACGGGGCCGGCAAAGGGAGCGCCGGCGGGGCGGAGCGGGATCAGGGTATCCGGGTTTGTCGAAATGGCCCAGGCCTACGATCCGGCGCTCCTCGAGATTGCCGAGCAGGTGGCCGGGGCGTCGGGCCTGTCCATCCGCCGCGGGGTTCTGGCGGCGGTGGCCGGGCCGACCTACGAAACCGCAGCGGAGGCGGAGATGCTCCGGCGGTTGGGGGCGCAAGCCGTCAGCATGTCCGTCGTGCCGGAGGTGATCGTGGCCCGCGCGCTCAAGCTGCGCGTGCTGGGGCTGGCTCTGATTACGAATCGGTCCGGCGCGGCGCTGGACGGTCGCGTCGGCCACCCCCAGGTGGTGGCCGTGGCCGAGAGCCGGGCGGATTCGGTGGCGGCGCTACTTGACGGCCTGCTGCGCCGTCTGGCGTCGGCATAGGGGGCCGTCAAGACTGTGGGAGGAGCTAGGCGGATGGGCAATACGGCCACTTGGGGGCGTTTTGACATGTCCTTGACAAGCGGGAGGAGGCGTTGCTATATTTCGGCCGCCTTGGGGGACGCCGGTCTTCATTATGAAGTTCGGTTTTTTTAAAAAAGGAGGAGCTGTGATGCGGTATGTTCCTAAGTCGATCGGCCTCTTGGCCGCGCTGATGTTCGTCACCGCCACCGTCGCTGTGGCTGAGGAGAGGGATCCGCTGAAGCCGAGAGTGCCGGCTGACCAGATCGCCGATGCGAAGGCCATGAAGAACCCGGTCGCGAACACCCCGGAGAATATCGCCAAGGGGAAGGCGTTGTTCGAGGGCAAGGGCACCTGCTTCAACTGCCATGGCAAGGAAGGCAAGGGCAATGGCCCGGCCGGCCAGATCCTGAACCCGAGCCCGCGGGACTTCACGAATTGCAAATTCCACAAGAAGCGGAAGGACGGCGAGCTGTTCTGGGTGATCAAGAATGGCAGCGCCGGCACCGGTATGGTGCCCCTCATTCCTGCCGCGATCAACGAAGAAGAAGCCTGGACGATCATCAACTACGAGCGGAGCTTCTGCAAGGCTGCCGAGTAGTTTTCGATCGCTGACGAGAATCTGTGTTAAAAAGGCAGAGGGGATGTTCTCCCCTCTGCCTTTTTTTGTCGTCGTCCGGTTCCTGAAGTCTGAACTTATCGGCTGTTGGCCTGGGCTGCGGTTCTGGTCAGGGGCAGGGCGGCCATCGTGTTCGTCGGCGAGAGGGGCGGCAAGACCAGGGGGCGCTGCTCCTGGTTGAAGTGGCTCCTTGCGGCAACCGGCACTGTCTGATTCAGAAAGGTCGCCAGTTCGCCCAGCGTGACTTCCCCGTTATGGTCGGCATCCGCCTCGCCTTTCAGCCCACTCAACAGGTAATACGTAAAGAGCCCGTGTCGCATCTGTGCCGGTTCGAGGCCTGAGCGGAGGCCGGTGGTCCCGATGAGCTTGACGAGATTCCCTCCCCCGCTGTCCCACAGCGGCGCCGCCGGCTTCGATCGCCCGTTCTTGCCGAGCTGTCCCACCGCGCCGTCAAAGATGAGGAGGGTGTGGCGGGCCTTCAGCTTGGCCAGCGCAGCCTGGATGTCCTTGAGAGGGTAGAGGCGTGACGCCGACGTGCCGCTGCCTTCATAGGGCACCAGATAGGTCTCGCCGGACGGTCCAACCAGCGCCTGACCCGAGAAGTACAGGATGACGGTGGACTCCGCGGTCACGCGCGTCGGCAGCCAATCGAAAAGCGCCTCCTCGATGTCCGGCCGCAAGGCCTTGCGGTCCTGCAAGACGCGCAGGTTGGCGGCCGGCACGCCTCCCACCGACTGGAAGTAGGCGGCCACGAGTTCCGCATCCCGTGCGGCGTATTTCCGCGCCGGGATCTGCGGGTCCCGGTAGGCACTGATACCAACGGCGATGAGGTGGGTCTGGGGACGTTGGAATCCGGCTGCCGCCACGGGGACCTGATCCACATCGTCGAACTGGTAAGTCTTGACCGCCGGCTTGGCCGGAGCGAGGCTCCCACCGCCCCCTCCCTGCCGCATGGCCAGGACCAAGGTCTGCGGAGCCGGGAGGCCGG
>SCVQ01000235.1 GCA_004296865.1 Nitrospirota bacterium | reverse complement strand
CCCATTGACGCTGAGGTTCGTCAACGTATCGATGACCTCGATGTTGTTGCCCGCCCGATCGGCGCTCCAGAGGTAGCGTCCCACCGCCGCCATGCCGTGCGAGTCCGCAAACTGCGTGTCGCGCGAGGTGATCAGTTTGGCCGAAACCGATTTCGGCAGGGTGGAGAGGTCTACGGCGTACACATCATAGGACAGGGGCGCGATCGGCCAGCCGCCGCCGGAGTTGAGATAGAGGGTGTTGCCCACTTGGATGCCGCCACAACCGGCTGGATGCACGTCCACGTTGTTCAGGGTGGCGACCAGCTTCATCGGCGTTTCCGTGACGTCCACGACAAACAGCCCGCCGCCGCGCAGCGTGATGAAGGCGTACCTGCCTGATGCGTCGGTGATCGGGCAGATCGGCGCCGTGTCCGGTTGTTCCCCCCCTTCCATAGCGCCGAGGTTCAGCACGTCTTTCTCTGGGTCGAAGCCGAACTTGTGGGCTGCGTAGTCGGTCCAAATCCTGATGAACTTCTTTTCCGCGATGTTGGCGGCAATGGCCATCTTCTGGTCTGGGGACGGCCAGGCGGCATGGACGTTCTTACCCATGGAGAGGCAAGCCTCCGGTTTCCTGGTGGCAGCATCCATGAACAGGACTTGTCCGCTGAGGAAGGAAAGGATGGCGTGGGACTGGTCTTTGGTGAAGAAGATCATGTGCGGGCGACGGACCGCCTTCTTGGTGGCCTCCTGGCAGAAGGTATTGACCTCGCCGCCGAGGTCGATGGTGACCTTGGGCTTGGCCCCGGACGGATTGGCGGCCAGTTGGGCCCCGTCGTAAATGTACAGGAAGCCGCCGCTTTCCTTGGCCGTGTCCGATTGGTCCATGACCCAGACTTCATAGGCCTCGGCCGGGGAGGACAGGGCCAGGGCGATGCCAAGGCTCGCACAGAGTGAGAGAACGAGCGTCGCCAGCAGTCCCGGAAGGGGCCGCCTTTCTATGGTCGGTACGATACGCATGGGAGCCTCCTTGGGTGAACGGTCGAACTGTTGCGGTCCGTTGGGTGCAGGGAGCGCATTGCAAGTACGCGATGGGCGATGGGCAACGGGATAACCATCAGCATACTAAAGACCTGCGACTTGCCCTGTCAATCGTACGGGGGCGGGTTGGGCGGCCGCACGAGGGCTGGCAGTGCCGTTGGCGAACTCCTGCGCCAGGATTCCTGTTGACCCTCAAAAAATGGCTGTGTTAAGGTACTTCGCGCCCATTTTCGCTGCGCTCTGAGCGGTGCAGGATGTCAATGAGCACCGGGTGTGCTCCCCCTTGAGTTGCTCTCGCACACTCCCGTCCCGTGGCCGCCGTACCTTCACGATTGCCAGTCGAATTTCGGAAGGCGTGATGGCGAGACGGGGCGACGCAGGTCAGACATGATGGCGGACAGCGTTGTAGAACAGATCGCGGCCTTGAAGGACGGGGATTGGACCGTCCGGGAAGAAGCGGCTGTTGCGTTGGGGGTATGCCGCGATGCTCGGGCGGTGGAGCCCCTCGTGGCCGTGCTGAAAGATTCAGACCGGGCGGTGCGGGATGCCGCGATCACGGCCTTAACGGCCATCGGGGAGGCTTCCGTAGCGGCACTGGGCGTCTGTCTTTCCGACCCCGACTTCACGGTCCAGGAGTCGGCGGCCTCGATCCTCTCGGCGATCGGCGATGCCCGCGTCATGGCCCCGCTGATCAAAGCGCTGAGGAGTTCCGATTGGATCGTCAGGATGCATGCCGCCAAGGCCTTGGGGCGCATCGGCGACGTGCGGGCGGCCCAGGCGCTCATGCCCCTGTTGCAGGACAAGGTCAAGGCGGTGAGGGTGGATGCGGCGCAAGCCCTGACCGTGATCGGCCATGCCGCGGTGCCTCTGCTGCTGGAGGCGTTGAGACATGAAGAGTGGTTGGTCCGGCTGCAC
>SCVQ01000234.1 GCA_004296865.1 Nitrospirota bacterium | reverse complement strand
TCAGGAACCTTTCTCGCCCCGTCTGCCAGTGCCTAGGATCACTGTGATTCAGGACAGCGACAGGCTACGCCTTACGAAGAATTGCGTCAACTCGCCGAAGTGGGCCAATAAAAACAAGGGGCCAGACTTGGAAACAGCCTAGCCCCGTCACTTCTCTATTGTTTAGCCGTGGCTGGCATCTCCGAGCGGGTACAGGCCCCTCGGCGACCTGTACCCACCCACCCCTCTTTTTTTAGCCTCGGATGGTTTTTAACTTCGCCTAAGGGGTAGCACGGGCCAGAGCGCAATTCGCCGGAGGAGCGGGGCGCCCAACGAGACTTTGCCAGGAAGGAAAGCGGAAACTGACTGAGTCCGCGAAGGAATTTCCGAAGGGTTCCGCCTGGCAAAGCCCGGAAGGGCCGCTCCGAGAGGCGCTGAAGCGAAGGGGCCTGCTACCCCGCCTCCGTTCCGTTCGTCATCCGCGTCCGTTTCTTATTCGAACAGCCGCTTAAACCCCGCCTTGATCTGGTCCAGCCCCTCGCGCATGTCGATCTCAAAGGTGTCGGCTTTCGCCTGCACTACCCGGCGCTTCTCCTTGAGCTGGGTCTTGAACGTCTCCAACTTGGCGAGCAGCTCCTGCTTTTTCGATTCCAGCGTCGTTTGCTGCTTGGCTTTCTCGCTCTCAAACCGGCCCTTGAGCGCCTCCAACTCCGCCTCCAGGATGCTGGCCCGGCCCACGAGATCCTCCCACATCCTGCCCGATTCGAACGCGGCCCCTTTCAGTTTCTGGTCCGCAACGGTTTCGAACTCGCTCAGGGCTTTCAGAATCTTCGTCCGCTGCTCCTCGAACGTGTCACGGGCATCCGCCTTGCCGAGAGCCAACTGCACTTGGAGATGGTCGAGCTTGGCCTGCACCTCGCCCTTCGCCTGTTCCGCCACCTCTTTCGACTTCTGCACCTCGGCCTGGACCTGCTTCAACACGTCCCGCAACTGTTGCTTGCGCTCCTCCAGCCGCTGTAGCGCCTGGTCTTTCGTCTGCGTCAGTTGCGCTTCCAGGGCCAGCGCCTGGTGCTCCAACACATCCAGCTTCTTGTCGAGCGACGCTCTGAGTTCCTTGATTCGCGACATGGGACCCTCCTCTGTGAATTCAGGACTCGGCTTGCTGGAGAAGGGAATAGGCTACGTCGTATGGGGAGTCCTGTCAATCCGAGCGGGTACAGGCCGAGCAGAGACAGGCCCCTCGGCGGCCTGTCCCCGCCCACCCCCTCTTTATCCTCGCAGATGGCCTTCTTCTAGGGCGGCCTGGCGAGTCACCCACTGCGCGCATGGAACGAGCAAGAAGGACGGTCTGACCGCTCCCTATCCTTTTCCTTACGAGGCCGGGCAGGTGCCGCCGCCTTGCTCCCCCGAGCCAGCGGAGGTAGGCCGCGTCTAGACGACTTGTTTGACCCGTTTTTCGTTTTGAATGACGACGGTTGGATTCGAACTTGAGACGGGAATCGGCAGGCCTTTTTCTTTGAGCAGCGCCAGATGCTCCTCCATTCCCCACCGAGCCTGGTACAGGCAATCCTCAACGGAATGTCCTGTTCCGGTGAAACCTTGAAGGTCGGGCGAATAAAACCCAAAGAAGGTGGGATCAGCCGTCGCTTCGATCACGAGTGAATATTTGAGGTCGATCACGCTAGGCCTCCCGCTGTTTAAGTCCCGCCGCCCCCGGTTCTGATGGTGTCATACCGGCTGTGGCAGATCCTCGACCCAGAGCACCCGTCGTCCCTGCTCCCCGGCCATAAGCGCCGCGTAGAACTTGCGGTCCGCCGTGACCATGCGCCCATCTATGACTTCGGCTAACGCAAGGTAGAGACAATCATACAGGCTGCGGTGAGTCTGCAACGCAAGCGTGTAGGCCGGGCGAAATAGTCGCTCGTCGGCATGCTGCTGCAACGGTAAACGGCGCAGTTCCTTCAGAACGTAGTCGCCTTCTTCACGGGTCAATTCGCCGCGTCGGATTTTCTTGACCAGCACATTTCCGATTTCGAGCCAAAAGAAAGCCGGAGCCGACAGCCGGAGCCCCGGCTGTCGAAGTCGTCCTGCTGCATCGGACAGCTGTTCGGGAATGAACCACTTGATCGCAATGCTCGCATCGACCACATAGCGGGTCACCGGTCGCGATCCTCGCGGATAAGTTCGGTGCTGTCACTGAACCGACGACCAGACTGCTTGAGACGCTTCTGAAAGCGTTCGATCCGTTTCCACGCCGCCTCGTAGTCCGGCGCCGCCTCTTCCAAGATGGTCTTGACCTCGGACTGCAAAGACCGGCCATGTTCCTTGGCCCGCCGCTTCAACCGCTCCACCACTTTCTCATCAAGTTGCCGCACCAACACCTGAGCCATGTCACCCTCCTCCGCTCGAACTGATAGCGAAATGATAGCACCGGTCAGAACAGGCGTCAATCTGCGCATCAAGACGGCAATCTCCGAGCGGCGGCAAGCCTTTAGGCGACTTGTCACCGCCACTCTCTCGTCTATCCTCGCGGATGGTGTTTTTCTAGGGGGCGACCAGGCCGTCCTTCATACTGCGCGCACCCATTTCTTATTCATCGCTTGGCCAGCGAGGGCGGCAGGGGTTTTCGACTGCGGCCGTCGAGCGAGCACATTCTGATCGTGCGCGCTTCGGGAGCAAAGAAAATTCCTGCCGCTCTCGCACCACACGTCTTGAGGCCTGGCAGGTGCTCAACGACAGGCCCCGCTCTGTCTTTTCTTCCTCCGTTCGCCGGCCGCGCCTACCCCAACCCTTTCGGCCACCGCGATTCCAGTTCCGGAAATTTCACCCGGTAGTCGGCATGGCTGGCGCGGATCACTTTCAACGCTTCCCCACGGCCGTACACGCTCGTAATTTCGACTTTGTGTTGCGTGGTCCCTGGGGCATGTTTGTAGGTGAGGAAGTAGTGCTGGAGGCGATCGATCAAGGTCGGCGGGCAATTGGCGATATCGGTGAAGCCGCCGTAAACGGCATCGTCTTTCATGACTGCGATGATCTTGTCGTCCGCTTCGCCGCCGTCCAACATGCTGAGCCCGCCGATGGGCAGGGCCGTCAGCAGAATGTCGCTGTGGGCCATGGTCTTCTCCGTGAGGACGCAGATATCGAGGGGATCTCCGTCGCCGACCACGCCCCGCCGATTCGCCCGTGCAGCAAACATGGCGGCGACCCGCTCTCCGCAGAAGGTTTGCGGCACCAGCCCGTAATAGACGGGACAGAAGTTGGAGAACCGCTGCGGACGATCGACCTTGAGGAAGCCGCTCACCTTGTCCACTTCGTATTTCACCGTGTCGGTCGGCACGATTTCGATATAGGCCGTCACCACCTCCGGCGCCTCGTCTCCGATGGAGACCCCGTGCCAGGGATGGGCTCTGAACACCAAATTCATCAATCGTTGCTCGGCTGCGCCGTCTTTCCCGCTCATCTTTTCATTCTCCCAAAACAAGGTTCGGATGTTTGACGGTCGCAGTGTACCTGAACTGCTCCACGCTGGTACAGGTCCCTCGGCAGCCAGGTTGATTCCTCATTGCGCGCGTCCAGCAAGCACCCTGCCCCAGAAGAGAAGGGCAGCCTGATCGGGCCTCCATGTGGTACAACATTACCTACGCCTCTGGCACCCTGAACCCTAGAAGGAACGTCTATGTCGCTCTCGATTGAAAAGTCCTCGTTTGACGCATTGCCCCGTGAGGTGGCGCGGCGGCGCACCTTTGCCATCATTTCGCACCCGGACGCCGGGAAGACGACCCTGACGGAGAAACTCCTGCTCTATGCAGGAGCGGTGCACCTGGCCGGAGCCGTACAGGCCCGCGCGCATCAGCGTGCGGCGAAGTCGGACTGGATGGAGTTGGAGCAGGCGCGAGGGATTTCGATCACGTCCACCGCGCTCCAGTTCGACTATCGGGGGATACGCGTGAATCTGCTCGACACGCCGGGCCACCAGGACTTCAGCGAAGACACATACCGCACGCTCATGGCGGTGGACAGCGCGGTCATGGTGTTGGACAGCGCCAAGGGCATCGAGCCCCAGACCAAAAAACTCTTCGCGGTCTGCCGCAAACGCGGCATCCCGATCTTGACGTTCATCAATAAGATGGATCAGCCGGGGCGCCATCCGTTCGAGCTGCTTGAGGAGATCGAGCAGACGTTAGGCATGACGGCGGTCCCGTTCAATTGGCCCATTGGGGAAGGGGCCGCGTTTCAAGGCCTCTACGACCTTCGGGAACCTCAGGTGTTGTTCTTTCAGCGGACGGCGCATAACCAGCGCCAGGCGCCGATGCGGGTGGAGGCCTTCCCCCACCCGAGCCTCGCGGCGACACTGGGGGAGGCCTACGGCCCGCTTCAGGATGAGATCGCCCTGCTGGCCGGAGCCGGCGCCGCGTTCGATCGCGACCGCTTTCTCGCCGGCGAGCTGACGCCGGTCTTCTTCGGCAGCGCGCTCACGAACTTCGGCGTCGAGCCGTTTCTCAACGCCTTCCTCCACTACGCGCCCCCTCCCGGACCGCGCCAGAGCACGCAGGGGCTCGTCCGGCCGACGGACGAACAGTTTTCCGGGTTCGTGTTCAAAATTCAGGCGAACATGGACCCGCAGCATCGCGACCGGATGGCCTTCTTGCGCATTTGTTCGGGCCGCTTCGAGAAGGACATGATGGTCTATCATGCCCGGTTGGGCCGCAAGATCCGGATGACGCGCCCGCATCGGCTCTTCGGCCGTGACCGCGAGACGATCGACGAGGCGTTCCCGGGTGATGTGGTCGGGCTGGTCAACCCCGGCCTCTTTGCCATCGGCGACACGCTCTGTTCCGGCGCCCCCCTGGCCTTCGACCCGATTCCTCAATTTCCCCCGGAGTGCTTCGGCCTGCTCCGCAGCCAGGATATCTCCAAGCAGAAGCAGTTCCAAAAGGGGATTCAGCAGCTCCAAGAGGAAGGGGTGATGCAGATCTTTTTCTCACCGGACCACGTGCGCCGTGAGCCGGTCCTCGCCGCCGTCGGAGAACTCCAATTCGATGTCGTCGTCTCGCGCCTCGAGAGCGAATATGGGGTCAAGACCACCGTCGAGCGCTTGCCCTACGTCTTGGCCCGCTGGGTCAGTGGAGACCCGGTCACGCTCGCCCGCATGTACTGGCCTCAGGACACCCTCCGGCTCGCCGACCGGGACGGACGCATGGTCATGCTGTTCGGCTCCGACCGGTTGCTCGCCTACTGCATGAAAGAGAATCCCTCCGTCAAGTTCCAGTTGGCAAGCGAACTGGCTCCGCTCTGAGGGGACAACCTGTCCCTTTGCCTTCTAATGCTCCCTCCAAGCTTGCTCGCATATTCCCCTTAGCCTGGCGCTCTGCTGTCCTTTGCCGGGGTGGGATTGGTGTCGGTTGCCGGGTTCCGCAGCGTCGGAGAGCAACCCTTGGTCGGCGGGGTCCTGGTGTTTCTCGGCGTGGCGAGTTGGGCGCTC
>SCVQ01000233.1 GCA_004296865.1 Nitrospirota bacterium | reverse complement strand
GCCAAGAGCGGCTTGAAAATCGGATCGGCATCGAGCACACCCTTGAGCGTGTCATTGCCCAGCAGGTAGCGCCACGATTCCGGCGACGCACCGGTCAGTTTCAGATACCACTGTTGCGCCTCGGTCAGGTGCGCCAGCATGGCGCGGTTGTCGCGTTTGGGGGTGAAGGCCAGGCTGTAGCCCATCGTATAGGCCGCCACGAACTTATCCATCGGGCGGTCCGTGGTGTTGAAAGCCTCTTCCGCCTCCCGGTATGCCTGGAGGATGTCGGGGTCGTCGAACGTGCGGTTCCAGGACACCCGCGCAATCCGCGACCAGGCCAACTCAAGCAAGGCGCGAGCCCGGAGCGCGGGACGCTCCCGCGAGACTTCCTTGACCACCGCTTCGTGCGTGGCGATCGCGGCGAGCTGGTCGTTGTTCCAGCGATAGACGATTCCCAATCGGAGCCGGTTCTCGAAGTCGCCGGGCTGAACCTTGGCGAGCATCTCCATGGCGGGGATGACGCGATACAGATAGTCCGCCGGGGTCGGCTTCGAGAGCCCGGCTATGTCCATGCCAAGGGAGATGTCCATCCGCGTCGTCTGGGCGTACACATCCCAATACAGCTCGTCGAACCGCTGGGCGAGTTCCTTGTTGCCGACCGGCGCGTGGTGTGAGGCCGCGCCGGCGCTCAGCAAGGTCTGGTAGAGGTCTCGGGTCAGCAGCGTCAGGGCCTCCGGCTGGGCCGGGTCGATGAGCAGCACGCGATTCAGCATGGCGACGCGCTCTTCCAACTCCGGGTAGAGGGCCGCCCGGGCGGCGGCGGCGAGCAAGGTCCCCGGTTGATCGGCCGGTGCCCACCAGACCGGAGAATGGTCCACGTAGCGGCTGGTCTCGGTGACGAACGGAATCACCGTCGGCGTACCGGCCGCGCCGCCGGTGGGCGAGGGGATGGTCAGGTTGACGACCGCTGCATCGCCGGGAAAGCCGTGTTTCTTCAGGCCGGTCAGTACCACCCATTGAAGTGAGATGGCTTTCAACGCCGCGCGCGGCCGCTTCACCGAGTTGGCCCACTGGTACGTCCCCAACGCATAGGTGACCGGCGAGGTGAGCGGGTCTTTGTACGTGACCTTCGTGCGGACCAGCGTGGCCGGGACGGCCATGGTTTCACCGTCGTGGAGGCGGAAGGAGGCGGCCGGCAGCTTGGCGCTGCCCAGCGCCTCGACCGTGAGCCCGCCCGCCGGGGGCGACAAGCCCAACCGGTCCATGACGAAAAAGGACGCGGCATAGAGGGGGAGCTGCTCGCCGAAGAAGACCAGCGACCCCTTGCCCGGCCAAATGACATCCATGCCTTGCGCACGGGTTTCAACGACCGTCTGATGGGTCTGCGCGAGATGATCCCAGCAGGCGGTGTAGGAGGCGTCCGACGCCGGAGGGAACGCCTTCAGGGGCAGGGGGCTGGCCGAGACGATGGTGTACTGACAGGCAAAGTCGAGCTGACCGACCGTGATGCGGTCGCCTGCCGCCAGTGCCTCGGCGTAACGGAGCGCGACGGCGGCGGCATCGGACGACGTTGGGTGTGACGAGGGCTTGTTGGATTTCTGAGCGGCTAGGGCCGCCCCCGCCATGCCGTTCAAAGCGGGAACGAGCGACAGGACGACGAACAGGATGAAGCCGCGATGAAACGAACGAGCCGAAGCCATACGACGTCTCCTCTAGTCCAAGCCCCAGTGGGGGCGCCTGAGAATCAAGCTGTTACTTTAACATGGTCTCGCAGTACGGTGAAAGGGTGAGAGCGGGGTGCCAGGCTAATCCCCTGTCCCCGCGCAACGCGTGGCCTGGGAAGGCAGCGGCGCAGTTGGGAGATTTCCTGCTCCCGGAGCGCGCGCCTAAGAAGGCCTCGCTCGACGGCCGCAATAGAAATCTCCCAACAGCTTCGCGTTTGAGAGAAAGAAAAAGTGCTGCGTCAATGTTGCTCTTGCGGTGGGGCAGGGGTGAGCGGCTTAGGGCCGAAGCGGACGAGAGTTCGGATGTAGGCGAGGACGTCTCGCCGTTGCTCCTCGGTCAGGGAGTCTTTCCAGGCCGGCATCGCCGTGCGGGGCTTCCCGTTCGTGATGACGGTCAACAAATCCGCGTCGGACTTCGCCGAGGTTCCGGCCGAGATCAGGCTGGCCGGGCGTGGAGACAGGAACGGGGCTTCCGGTCCGTCGCCTCGCCCTTGGTTCCCGTGGCAGACCGCGCAGCGTGCCTCGTAAATCATCCGGCCCTGTTCAGGGCTGCGGGCGCCGACGGCTCCGGCGACCAGGATCGTCATGAGCCCCGGCAGCATCAGCAAGAGGTTGCGGTTCATCATCGGCACGCTCGCCCTCACCCAAGGTCACGCGTTGCGCGCGGGTTCTCGCAGACCTGCCAGCCAGTCCAACTGTTGTTTGAGTCGCTCGGGGTCCGGAATGCCCTTCAGCACCGCCGGCTCGACGCGGTCCTCGCGCGGCGTAATCACGAGCGCCCCAAGATTGAACCACTGGTTCAGGACCTCGCGCCGCACGGTCACCGAGCGGATCTGGCCGAGCGGGATTTCACGGACCTTCCCGGCCCCCAGGCCGGATGTGATGCGGATTCGCTCTGTGCTGATTCGGTAGAACGCGGCATAGTGGAAGAAGGCGGCGATCGCAATAAAAAAGCTGATCGCAAGGAGGTATAGACCGGCGGTCACCCATTCCTCCGACCGGACAGCCAAGGCGGCACGGAGGGACGCCGCACCCATGAAGAGGAACAACACGGCGTGGTCCGCCCAGGACGGATGTCCTTCCCAGAGCACTCGTTCAGAGGATGGAAACGATGCAATAGCCATAGACTACAGCTTTCAGTCGTCAGCAGTTAGCCAGAAGATTGTTGCTGAAAGCTGAGCGCTGATGGCTTCCCTGCTACTCGACTATGATCGTGGCTCGCATCTCATGGCCCGGCATGTCGCAAAAGTACGGGTAGACGCCGGGGCGTTCGAGCACGAATCGGAACTCCGCCCGGCCTCCCGACGGAATGATCACCCGCTTGAACCCATTTTCCCCGAACTCCGGC
>SCVQ01000232.1 GCA_004296865.1 Nitrospirota bacterium | reverse complement strand
CTCTATCTTCCTCCCCGCCAGCAAGGGAGGTCAGCGCTACGCTCAACCGTTGATCGGATTGGCCGTTGCTTGCCTGACCCTGGTTGGAGAGGCCATCTTTGAGATTGACAAAGCGCGTTGTATACAGCAATCCCAAAACCCTGTCAAGAACAAAGCCCAACAGTCGTCGCATTGATTATTTATTTCAATAAGTTACGCGATCATTTATGTCCGTACAGAACACGGCCGAGCGCCCCTCCTACCGTCGCACGGACTGCATCGTCCTGATCCTTGAGAGCGTTTTTCAACATGGGGGCCAGCTCTTTGCCGCCGATTTGGCCCAACGATCTAGCCGCTGCAATCCGAGGTCGCGGCAGAGGATCGCCGAGCAGGAGTTGCAGGGCCCCGATCACATCCTCCCCTCGGCCATTTCCCAACGCCTTGCCGACTGCCGCTCTGATGCCGGGCTCGCTACTTCCGGTCAGACCGCGCACCACTTCGGCGCATTCGCTGTACGGAGTGCCGAGGCGCAGCAGGGCCGCCAGGGTCGCAGCACGTACCGCTGGATTCACGTTGGCCAACGCCTTCTTCAAGGCGGGCACCGAGCCCGATGCCCCGATCTCCCCCAGACTGACCGCCGCCGCCGCGCGGACCGCCGGAATGCGATCGTCCAACGCCGTGATGAGCGCCGGTACGGCCTCGGGCAGCCCAAGATCGCCCAACGCCATCGCCGCAGCGCCTCGTACGGATGGCTGGATGTCGCTTAAGGCCTTCAGTAGAATCGGCAGCGCCTGGCGATCTTTGAGATCGCCCAGCATCCGGAGTGCCGCACCGCGATCCTCCGGGTTCGGCGCTTCCGCCGCCTCCCGGATCTTGGCCAAGGCTTCCACCCGTCCAAGCATGACCAGCGCCCCGGAAGCCGCGACCCGCACACTCGCCTGCTCATCGGACTGGGCCTTCTCCAGCAATGCCGTCACCGAACGGTCTCCCGATCTTCCAAGTCCCTTGAGCGCCGCAGCCCGCACCATCGCCGCCTGATCGTCAAGCGCTTGCCTGAGCCTGACGGACCGCTGCCCCGCCTTGAGACGCCCCAGCCCCTCCGCGGCAAGTGCGCGCACGAGGCCGGACCCATCGCTCAAGCCATCCTCCAAATACGGGACCGCATCGTCGGAATTCAGTTCCTTGAGCGCCGTATACCCAGCGCCCCGCATCTGCTCCCGCATATCTGTGAGCACCGGCGTAATAAATCCGACCGCCACCTCCCGCAGCAGAAGCTCCTCGTCCTTGCCCAGCGCCGCTTCCAACCGCTCATAGGCCTTCAGCGCATCAGCCGGCTTCCCGCGTTTGACAAAGACCTTGACCGCCAACGACAGGACATCCGAAGACGGACTCCCTTCCTTGAGCGACGGCTCCAGCAGGGACAGCGCCCGGTCATACTGCCGTTGCGCAAACGCAGCCTGCGCCTCCCGAACGACATCGGTTTGTTTGACGCCGGCCGCCGATAGGCTTCCCGCCCCGCTCAACAGGCACGCCAACGCAACCACGGTCGCGAGGCGTCGCCTCATGGCCCGCCTCGGCTCCGCCACCCTCGGCTGTTTCAGCACCTTCTGCATCGGCAAACCTTTCTACTCAGACCGCACACGTGTGCCCAGTGGCATTGTGAGAAAACGTCCGACTTCGCGTGGAAGGATGGCGAAGGGGAACCTGGAGTCGCCGCTCCCCGGCGTGAATCAGCGCTGTCGCTCCACGATCGGCACGATCTCGACGGATCGGCCGAGCGAGCCGGGCCCGAAGCGGGGGTTCTCCACCACTTCATGCGCCGTGCGATGCTTGCCCGGCGCCTTCAGCGAAAGTGCCGTCGTGACGGTTCCGTTCGGCTCCACCGTCACCACCTGGTCCGACACCAGGCCCGCTTGAGGATGCCACGCCACCAGACGATAGGTGCCGGACGGAATATCCGCAATCGTAAAGGCGCCGGAGGCGTCGGTAATGGCGTAATAGGGATTGTCGATGGCCAGCGCCCAGCTTTCCATGTAGGGATGGAAACCGCACTGCATGACGAAGGTGCGCCGCCCCTTGCTCAGATAGATCGGCCCCAGCAGAGACGTGCCCAATTCGTGTTCGTGCGAAGCGTGTAAATCTCCCCGCTTGTGATGACCGTTCATGGGCAGAGGCGAGTTGAACAGCACACGCGCGCCGAGGCGAGTCGAGGTTTCGTAGGCTTGGATGTCGTGCATGACCGGGTCCATGTTGACGACCTCGACAGCGTGGCCGTCGCGCACGACCGTGACGAATGGCAGAAACTTGCAATCGCGGGCCTCCACATGAGGCACCGAGACCCCGAAGGCCTTGCCCGCCGACACGCCTTCGAGCATGACGACGGCGTCCTTGAGCCCGCCGGAACCGTCCACGACGAAGTCATGCAACAGCCGCCAGCCGTTTCCGTTCGAGATCCGACCGCAGTACTGGGGGTCCGGATAGATGACGAGGTTGTAGCCCTTCGGAGCCGGAGCAGGTCCCTCCAGGCTGACCCGCCCGGTGACAACCCCTCCCCCCGTGACTTCGACCACGTCGTAGGCCGCCGAGACGCCCCCGATCAGCACGATTCCAAGACCCGGCAACAGGGCCAGGAGCGCGACGATCGTACTGATCTTCAGGCCCCTCTTGCTTGCTTCGCGCCTCAAGTTTCACGCCTCACGCTTCACGGCTGCTGCAACTCCAGCGTCGGCTTGCCGCCGGTGATGGTCACCTTGCCCGTAATGGTGCCGTCGTCGGCCACCGTGATTTCTTCATAGGACCATGCCGGTGCCGCCGCCACCAGCAGCGCCAGAGCAATCGTCACGCACATCGTTTTCATGCCGGCCTCTAACGACTCGCATCCATCAACAAATGATCGTATCCTACTGAATCCCTCGCAATAAAAAAAGGGGGAGCCTGAACGGCTCCCCCTTCGTGCCTCGCCAACTCTCGTGGCAGCCCGTCGTTACTTCGAGGCCACCGGGATCGCCTGGGCGGCTTCCGGCTGCTCCAATGCAGCCTTTCTCACGCCGGGAGTCGCTCCGGTGAGCGGCAGGAGCCGCTGATCGCCGGACGGCAACACACGCAGATAGCCCCACTGTCCGGACTGCGAATAGGGCAACCGCTGGTTGCTCCAGACATAGTCCCCGGGCACGCGATACGGACCGCCGGCCGACCGGAGGAAGGCGTCGATCGCCTCCGACCCGGAGAACTCGACCACGCTGATCTGATCGGCCCCGCGCATGAAGGGCTCGATCGGCCACTCGTGCTTCTCGACGCTGAACATCTGATTCTGCTCGTTGTTCGCGCCGAACACGTGGATGCGGACCGGATCACCCGCATGGGTCTCGATGATCGGCGTCACCGGATCCTCGGGCTTGTCCGTCTTGCACGGCTGGAACATCTTGCCCAGCGAGCAGCCGCTCTCTTCGCGGTACTTGTAAGGTTCCGACCGGTAATTCACTCCGGTCAGCCCCGCCACGTTCTGCACGTAGGGCATGAAGCTGGTCCCGATGATGTTGTCCTCGTCCTGGAAGAACAACGCGGCATCGCGATAGTTGGCCCGCATCTCGTTCCCCGGAATCGACCGGTCCACGATCACGTCCGCGACCCAGCTGTTCTTCTGGGAGATGTCTTCGCCGGTCTTCGGGTCCCGGTACTTCGCGCCCTTGGGACCGATGATGACCGCGCCGAACAAGCCGTTGCGCGGATTCGTCATCACGTTGCCCCAATCCCACACCAGCGAGGCCGCTTCCCCGAGGAACGGATCCGCGTAGTAGGTGTAAGTCCGGCTCTCGCCCGGCGCGATCGTCTGATCCCCCGGATTGTTCCCGACGTTGGCGCCGAGCGAATCCTTCGGGTCAAAGGCCAGACCGATGGCCGAGAAGGACGCCCGGCCCTGCTTCATCTTGTTCTTCAGATTGACCTTGATGCAGTCTCCGACGTTCGCGCGGAGCGTCAGCGGCATCGGCTGGATGCCGGCTGCCACCTTGGAGACTTCCTCCTCCAGCACGTAGATCTTCGCGTCCGGATTGGACACCTGGATCTTCCGCTCGAAGTCCACCTCGATGGCATCAGGCGCCTTCGCGTTGAACTTCATGGACGGATGGTCCACAGCCACCACGTTGAAGGTCTTCACCGGGGCCTCCGCCGGACACACCGGCAGCGCCTTCGGCATTTCGTTCCGCCTGGAGTATCCAGCCGGGAGCTTCTGGAGATCCTGCTGCTCCTTGTCGAATACCCGCACGATGCCCCATCCCCCCTCGGAGAACTTGGAGGACCGGCCGTTGAAGTGGATGTAGTCGCCGGCCTGGGCCCTGGGTCCGCCCGCCGCCGGCACGACCAGGTCATACCGCTCGGCGATGCCGATGTGCATCGAGTACTTCCGGTTGGCGTCCCCCGCGTACCGTTCGGACAAGAACGTATGGCCCGAGAGCGTCCAGGTCATCGTCTCGTTCATCAAGGTATGCAGCAGACGGAACACCATCGTGTCTCCGACATAGGCACGCAGCATGGGCGTATCCGGGTCCCCGTGCACCGCGCTGCTGAAGATCTGCGACGTGTCCGGATTGTTGGCCAACCGCTGCGCGATCGGCTCGGCCCGGAAATTCAGGCCGCTTCCGGTCGTGTGCGTCCCGCCGTTCAGGAACGGCATCGGCGTCATGTACATCTTCTCGGGCATCATGAACGACACGGTCTTGCCCGCTTCCAAGGCGACTTCAACCGGCTGCCCGGGAGGATTGCCGGCGGTCACGATGTTCACCGTATGCGGCACCGTATCGTGCACCTGCACCATCAGTTCACGGAAGCTGCCGTTCACGCCGTAGCCGACCGGCTCCACCGTCCGAATGTCGGCGATGGGCCCGCTCCGGATGGGCTTCCCGGTCTTCGGATCGTGGTACGTGGACCCGACCGGCTCGATGATCAACGTTCCGAACCCGCCATGCGGCCAGGTCGTGGCGCCGAAGGCATGGTCGTGCCAGAACACGGTGCCCACGTCGGCATCGGCCCAGAGCCGCTGCCGCACGAACTCCACGGTCACGATGTCGTTGGTCGGATGGTCGTGCTTGAGCGGCCGCTGCAAGGTGATCGTGTTCCCCTTGATCTCGAGGATCCGGGCCACTTCGTTGCCCTGCACGTTGTCCGCCCCGACCAGAATTTCCGTCTTCACATGGTACTGGCCCGCGTTCTTCACCGTAATGGTCTTGGCGCCCTTCTTCGCGGCTGCCGTCAGGACCGTGTTCATCGGGGCCGGCAGGCCCTTCTTGTTCTTCTTCTCCAGCATCGTGAACGGCCGCACCGACTGCTCGTAGGAGAAGCCGGTGATCACCCCGTCCGACGCCTGGTTGTCAAACTGCAGGAAGTGCGGATGGATGTTGATCTTGGACGACTGGAAGTTCGTGTAGTCGTCGTCCTCCCACTCGCTGGTCAGCATCCAATCGATGCAATCGTAGATATTGGCGCGATAGACGAGCGGGTACTTGAGGTCATCGTTCGCCCGGATCGCCGACTCTTCCTCGTGCAGGACGTAGATCAAGCCGTTCGGGTCCACCACGGCCGGCTCCTTGCCCTGCTTCTTCGCCATGGTGATCGGCAGCTTGATGAAGTGGATGTTGTAGTACTTCTGACCGGCGTTTTCCGGGCAGAGGCTCCACCGCCCGTTCTCGCCCGGCTTGGCCTGCTCCGACGTCCGCTCCCCGCTCTCGTCCTGGTGGATCATCTCCAGCCAGGGCGCGCCCACGTGGCCCGGCGAGAACATGACCCGCTTGCCGAAGTGCGGCGTCAGGTGCGGCCAGGCGACTTTCCCCGTCGCCGGCTCGAACATGAGCGGGTGACGCTTGCCCGGATGCGTGGACTTGTACTTGGGATTGTCGATCGCGCTTTCCCGTTCGCTCATCGCGCGAACCCCGTCCCATGCCCAGTCCAGCACGGTCGCGTCGTAGGCCACGATCTGGCCCTTTTCATCGTCCTTATGGCCGGGCTTGCCCTGGGTCGGCATCTGCATCTCCACCCAGTCCTTGATGTTAATCACGGCCGGGCTGGACTTCCAATTGCTCTTGCCCTTCTCGACGATCTGGAAGGACTTGCCGAACCAGTCCACGGTCTTGCCGATCAGCTTGTCCGACGACACGCCGACCGCGATCCGGCCCTTGCGGTCCGGCAGTTCGCGCAGGTCCGGCATCACGTCATTGTGGTTCTCGCCCATCTGCAGCGTGTTGTACACACGCCAGTAGCCCCACATGCCGGCCACGTAGTGATGCGCCACGTGGCAGTGGAACAGGAAGTCGCCCGCCAGCTGCTGGCAAAGGCCCGAGCCGCACTCCGTCTCCAGGTCCAGCGCCTCGGACGGCCCGATCACTTCCACGTCCACGCGGTCCGTCTTGGCCCGGATCACCGGATACTTCACCGGACCGTTCTTGGCCGCATGCCACATCGGCATCTCGTCGATCGCCCGCGGGCTGCGCGGCCACCGGATCGAGCCGCCGTGCGGATGGTGCGAATGGAAGACCTCGGAGCCGCCGTGCACCAGGCGGAACTTCGCCGGGTCGCCGATGTAGGAGCGAGGAATCGTGGGGGACGGATCGCCGAAGGTATAGGAGCTGTACCCCATCGATTCGTCCTCGAACCCGAAATACTCGTGCTGCACGTGCATGTTGTTGATGCCGAACGGCTCGCTGCGATAGTTGATCGCGCGGCCGCCGGGCCGGTAGGCATCGGTCAGCGGATCGCGCTGCGGGAGGAAGTCGCCCTTCTTGTTGACCGGACGGAAGGCCTCGTCGCCGACTTCGTGGTAGATCAGCACGAACTCACGGAAGTCCGGGCCGGTGCCGTTCTTGATGATCGTCTGCCAGCCGCTTCGGGCCGGAGTCGCCTCGCCGGCGCCCAGCGGCTCCAGGTACTCGGAGCCCTTCGGCTCCACGACGAAGGTCCCGAACATCCCCATCACCGTCAGCTCGCGGTCATTGCTGAAGCTGTGGAATTGACGTCCACCTTCCTGCGTGGTCGGGTGGATGTACCACTCGAATTCCTGGCTCTTGTCCTTGGCGACGATGGTGTCCGGATTGGTCGTGGTCGCCGGCTTGCCGGTTGCGCTGACCATCATGCTGGAGCCGTGGATATGAAGGCTCACATCCTCGCCCCCTTCCAGCTTGTTCCGCAGCGTGACCTTGAGGCAGTCTCCCTGGTTCGCACGGATCACGAGGGGCTGGATCCACTGCGCCTGGATCCCCGGGATCACGGCGCCAGGATCGAACCCTTCCTTCTCACGCGCGGCCTTGTTCTTGGCCTCTTCCGCGCGCACCTTCTCGAGATCCTCCGTCAGGGCATACATGTATCCGGGGTAGTAATCCAGCCACTGATTGAGGGTAATCTCCACGTTGATGGCCGACACGTCATAGGCCTTGATCGGCGCGTGGGCCGGGCACCGCCCGCCTTGCGCCGAGACCGGCTCCGTCCGCGGATCGGACATGAGCAGCAAGTCCTGCCCGCCGGCTCCGTACTGGTGCATCATGGACATGTTGTTGTACATGCCCTCGCTCACATGCTGCATCTGGGCGTCCTGCCCCATCTGCAACATGATGCGCTCGTGCTGCCGCTCCACCATCGCCGCCCGCTCGGGACGTCCTTCCATCGTGTCTTCCATGATGGTCTGCCCCTTGAGCTTCTCAGCCCAAGCCGGGACCTGTGGCGACATCGCCGTCTGTTGGACAGTGGCGTGGTTGACGTGAGAGGAAGAAGGTTCGGCCGAGATGGCCAGCGGAGCGCCCATGAGGACCCCGCTGACCAGCAGACCGAAGAAACGAGTGACAATGCGAAGCGAACCCTGGGAGTAATGCATTGGACCGGCCTCCTTAGATGCAATACACTGAAAAACGACCCTGACTGTTGTAATGAATGACGTTACATGAACTGGTGGGTTGGTCTAAAACCTCCGATTGTGAGCGGTGAATCGTGAACCGTGGGCGAACATCCACACCCCACAAGGGGTGCAACGATACTCAAGTCGGCCGCTTCTGTCAACCCCTAGTTTTCATCGTCCTCTCGACAACACGGTTGCGGCCTCAAACAGGCCGGGGCCGTGAATCAGTCTTTTTCGGTTGGTTTGATGAGCGCGGGAGATTGAGCCGGCTCTGAACGGAGCGCTGGTTGCAGGAATTCCTTGCGCGGCAAGGCAGACCACCATGGCACAAACAGATTCAGTACGATGAGCAAGATACTGCCGCCGATAAGGAGAACACTGGTCCTACGGACCGTGCGAGTCCCTTCATCCCGCATGTTCTTGGCAACTTCGGCAACAGCTTGCAGAAGTCCCTCCAAAGCCACGCTGACCTAGACCAGTTTAGGACCTGCATTGTCGGCGGCGTGCAACTCAGCCTGGTGCCTGAATTCCGCCGCTTCTTGCGGAGATCCCGATGCCCAGACCTGGGTCAAGAGACCGACCGTCTTCCGTGCGGCCGCAAAGTACGCGTCCAGACTCTCTCGCACCGCTTGGAGGACCAGTTGTTCCCCCGGCCCGCCGCGGGCTGCCCTGGTGCTGGCCACGGCATAGCGATCCACCGCCTCATAAATGTGGGCGCGCTGGTCCGGTAAAGATGCGGTAATGCGCTCAAAGTCTTGCTGGGTCTGCGCCTCCAGAGCCCGGATGATCGTATTCCGGTACCGCATCATGTCGGCCATGATGTGGGCCAGGTCCGTGGCAGCCAGGGTATAGTCGGTGTACAGGACTCGGAGGTCCCGGTCTACCTGATTCATGGCCTGGGCGCTCACCCACCCCAATACGATGACCAGCAGGCTGATCAAGACCTGACTCCAGTGGGGGCGGAACAGTTGCAACCGGTTTCTCAACACCACCTCTCGCTATGTGCAAAATCCGATTCTGCCGGTTCTCTAATACAAAAGAAGGGTCGGGCCCCCTGTGGAACCCGACCCCTCGGACTGCGCCTGGGCTGCCCCGGGCCTTACAGCCAGTTCACCCGTTCGGCCGGCCGAATGTAGATCGGCTCTTCGACCTGGATGCGCGCGACCTCCTTGCCCGACTTGTTGAAGCCCAGCACGGTATCGTTGTACATC
>SCVQ01000231.1 GCA_004296865.1 Nitrospirota bacterium | reverse complement strand
CGGAGGCTTCGCGGTCCTCCTCTGCGCCCTCTACGTCCTGGTCATTCGGCTGACCGCCAAACCGGCTGCCGCTCGCTCATGACAGCGGAGATGAATTTAGTCCGAGGCTTCGCCAGAGATACCAGGATGCCACCGTTTCGTAAGGATGCCAGGCCTTCCCGATCGCCCGAATTTTCTTCGGGCTTGGGAGGACCGGCAGCTGATACCACCGCTGGATCGCCTTCTTAATTCCCAGATCGTCCACTGGCAGCACGTCGGGCCGGCTCAGGGAAAAAATCAGGAACATCTCGGCAGTCCATCGGCCGATCCCATGGATTGAGACCAGCGCCTCAATGATCTCTTCATTGGATTGGCGCGCCATCCGGCTTGGTTGAACCCGTCCGTCCAGAAACCCTGCCGCCAAGTCTTTTAGGTAGCCGGCTTTCTGTCGAGAAAGACCGGCGGCGCGGAGGCGCGGCAGCGCCGTCCGCACGACGGCCTGCGGCGTGGGACGGCGGCCAGGATAGAGGTCGGCAAAGCGGTCGAAGATGACCTCCGCGACCTTGGTCGAAAGTTGCTGGGAGATGATCGAGTCGCAGAGGGTGGCGAAGTGATGGTGTCGCGGTCTCAATTCGCAGGGGCCGATGCTGGCGATGAGCCTGTGCAGGACCGGGTCTGTTTTGGCCAGATGCCGGCTGGCGGCAGCGTGGCTGATCCTTGCGCTGGCACGACCCCGGCGCTTCGTGGTGGTCAACAACGCCATTTGCTTCACGGAACTTTGGAATTTTGACTCGTGAGTTTTACGTTGCCGGGCGCAACACTAAACTCGCATGGCCGGCAACGTTAGATCCGGGAGTGGGTCCCGTCGCAGAAGGGCGGCTTCTTCGTGTGTTTGCACCCGCAGAAGGCGACCCGCTTCTTTTCCTTGAACTCCACTTCCTCGGGCGAAAACTCCGTGCCCGCGTGGGAACCGTCGCAAAAGGGTTGGTTCTTCGAACGCCCGCACCGGCACCAGTACACCGTGCCTGGGCCGACCTCTATGACGTAGGGAGCCCGTTGAACGATCACCACTTCATCCGCCATGCCATCCTCCAAGGATTAAGAGTCGCCGCGCCTCCTGCGCGTCAGGATTGTAACGCAACGGGACGGCGGAATAAACGGCAAAGTGCATGGTCCCGCCGAGCGTGGGGCTACCGTCACCGGCAGCGGTGTGGGGCACCTTGGGCGCCGAGTGGGGTCAGCCAGAGATAATCCGCGACCGCCTCCTGCAGGAGGCTCCGAAGCTCTTCGGCCCGGGCCGGCTCAAAAGAGGTCAAATAGATGGTGGCTTGCTTGAGTACTCCCTCGTGCCGCCGGAGGACGCGGTTGGGCACAGGCAATTGATATTGGATGTGCCCGCCGCCGGTGTAGCTGACAATCGGGCCGTTCTTCAGGTTTGTATCGGGGGCGGTTGCGGCTTGCTCGCGGCGCAAGAAGTCAACGATGGTCTTGGCCATCCCTTCATCGCGGAATAGGGACGCTTCGTACATGCGCTGGTAAGCCTCGTCGGAGAGGCCGCCATGACATAGTCGTAGCGGCTTCACAATCATCTCGTAGTAGGCGGGGTCCTCGGGAAACCGTTCATCCGTCATCCCCCAGCGCGCCATTTCTGGATCGGTCAGCGCTTGCGCGAGGCCCTGTTTGGCGGCCAGACGCACGAGCGGCTTGGGCGGATTGAGCGCCAGCATAAGGAACCCCTGAGCGCGGGCAAAGGCCGGCAACGGCTCATAGTCTTCAAACGCACCACCCCAATTGGTCTCCCATCGGACCTCTTTGAGGAATTGGTCTCGTGCCCAGTCCTTCTCGGCCAGATACCGGTTCAACGCCGTCTGCCCATCCCACCCAAACATCTCCAGTGCCAGAGTCGGACGCCGCCCTTGCGCCACCAGCGCTCGGAGAATCCCGAGCGCAGCCTCAATGTGCCATCGGTTGTGGTGCTCCTCGCCCAGATAGATCACGTCCAGTGAACCGAGGGCCGTCGTTAGTTCCTCAAATGGAATTGGGCGGCCGGTTTTGACCTCCCAAACCTGCCATTCTTGGAAGGGGGGAGCAGAAACAGGCTCAGCGTTGTCTGCTAAAAGCGGAGAGGGGAAGGCCAGTAAGGCCGTCAGCCAGATTGCCGGGAGCAGCAAAGAGCGCATGGAGGTTGCTTAGCACAATGCATCACCGACGGCAAGTCACGCCTTGACTGGCTGGAGATGCGAGGCTATGCTGCCGACAGCTCTCGCGGGCCCCATCCAAATAGATGGAAAGCGTTCCCCTGCCAGATGGCACTCGATCCACAACTTGACGCCGGCCTGCTGGCCGATTTCAAAGCGCAACT
>SCVQ01000230.1 GCA_004296865.1 Nitrospirota bacterium | reverse complement strand
AACATCCTGCCGGCGGTGCTCGTCGGATGCCTGGTCGTCACCTATCGGACCTTCCCGCTCTCCAACTTGTCCTATCTGCTGATTGGGCTCTTCCTCACCTTGCACAGCGTCGGGGCGCATTATACCTACGCGCAGGTCCCGGTTGGGTATTGGGCGGAAACGGCTCTGGAGCTGAGCCGCAATCCCTTCGACCGGCTCGTCCATTTTTGCTTCGGGCTGTTCCTCACCTATCCGGTTCTGGAAGTGCTGGTTCGTTTTTTGAGCGTCAGCGGCTTTGTCTCCTATTACGTGTCCGTCATGACCCCGCTGGGATTGAGCGGCCTGTGGGAAATTCTCGAATCCTGGGTCGCGCAAGCGGTCAGGCCTGAGGAGGGGATCGCGTACCTCGGGTCGCAGGGGGATATATGGGATGCGCAACAGGATATCGCGGCTGCGTTGTACGGAGCTCTGCTCTGCCTACTCCTCACGGTGACGATCCGGAAAGTCCTGCAACGAGAGACCCGACCGCTGTAGCCTATGACCGCTTGGCCGATGAGGCAAATCGCAGGAGACGCTCGCAGCAACCGCGTGCTCCAAGCGCTGTTGGCGTGGTACCTCCTGGTCTGGGCGGTGATGGCGATCGCGCCCTTGGACCGGCGGGACTGGTTCCTGGAAAATATACTGGCCATGGCGTTGGTGGCGCTGTTGGTGGCCACCTATCGGCGGTTCTCCTTCTCCACTCTCTCCTATGGGCTCATCACCGTTTTTCTGACGCTGCACACCGTGGCTGCCCACTATACGTATTCTGAAGTGCCTGCTGGTTCTTGGCTGAAGGAAATCCTGGCGCTGGAGCGGAACCATTTCGACCGAGTGACGCACTTCGTGTTCGGGTTGTTGATGACGTATCCCATCCGGGAGGTCTTGGTTCGGGCGGCGCACCTGCGCGGCTTGTGGAGCTATGTGCTCCCGGTCAGTGCCTTGCTGGCCTTGAGCAGCTTGTTCGAGATCGTCGAAGCTTGGGTCGCCCAGATCGTCAGCCCCGAACTCGGCGCTGCTTATCTGGGAACACAGGGTGACATCTGGGATGCGCAGAAGGACATGATGGCGGCCCTCTGCGGCGCGATCCTCTGCATGATTCTGACCGCCGCGCTGCGGCACGCTTCTACCCAAACAGGGGGGCACCAATGAAGATGTTTGTGGAAATTGATGAGACTCTTCTGCAAGAAGCGATGGCTTTATCCAACGCCTCGACGAAGAAGGAGACCATCCGTCGCACTCTGGCGGAATTTGTCAGGTCCTGCCATCGGCAGTCTCTGAAATCCCTGGCTGGCAGCGGCCTCAGCGGTCACTGTCTGCCAGCCTGATCGAGCGTACAGGACAACTCCGCTTGTTTGACAGGGGACAACCATGCCGAAAGCCAAACCGGTTTCGCTCCATCCGTTAAGTTTTGACGAGGCGTTAAAGGCGCTCATGCAGACGTCCCCAGTCAAACACGCGCCCAAGAAGCGAAAAGCCAAGGCGAAGGCGAAGAAGAAATAGTAATTATCTGCTTCCGTCCTGATTCTGAATTCTGCGGATAAGCTCTCTGAGTTTGTAATTTGTAACGGCAACTACTTTCCAAGCCGCTTTCCATTCGGCATTAGTATTGTCGAGGTACTGGACTGTTGGCGTTAACGATTCGTCTTGAAATATCGCTTTATAGGAACTGTGACGAGGGTCTTCAAGAAGAAACTCAATGTTGTCTTGCCATATTTGTATGCGTTCCTTGGTAAGACCCTGTAGGACTAGAGTGTTCCTCTTTAAATCTCCCTCAAAGTACCGACCTTGCTCTAGATGCTC
>SCVQ01000229.1 GCA_004296865.1 Nitrospirota bacterium | reverse complement strand
GCCCTGTGCGATGTGGTTATCCACGCTGAAACACCGCGAGGGGAATATGGCCCGGTCGAGGACATCCACATGATCGTCGATCACCTGGTATACACCTGGCTGTTGAGCCGGCGCCAGACGCGGAAGGTGAAGTAAGACCGTTGTTAGGTGCGAAGATCATGGCCGGTTTCTCCTCAATCACGCTGGATTTCTCGGAGTGCCAGACCGAGAGCCTCGCATGGAAGTGTTGCATCGGACATCCAGTTGGTGAGTGTCAGTGGGTGCCGGCGCCATGAGGGTCCTCATCACGGGCGGAACCGGACTCGTGGGCGGGGCTCTGATCGCCACAGCGGGGTCTGGGTATCGACTCACCATACTGCACCAGCGCGACTATCCGGTCCAGGCCGACGGTGTCGAAGCGTTTATTGTTGACGTGCGGAACCGCGAGCAGCTCAGCGATTTGTTCGGCCGTGGCGAGTTTGATGCAGTCATTCATGCCGCCGGGATCGCGAGCGTGGATTACGTCGAGCACCACGTCGAAGAAGGCTGGGAATCCAACGTGGCTGGGACGCAGAACGTTGTGGATCTTGTCCTCAAGAAGGACATTAAGTTTGTATATCTGTCCTCGAACGCGGTCTTCGACGGTCGTCAGGCTCCCTACCGGGAAGGTGACTCGACCAATCCGGTCAATCAGTATGGTCGTATTAAAGTGGAGTGTGAGAAACTCGTCATGCGTCTTTGCCCGGAAGCTGCCATTGTGCGTCCGATCCTTATGTATGGATGGCAGCCCCCGCACGCCCGCGCCAACCCAGCGACCTGGCTGATTGACCGGCTCCGCCGGGGCCAGCCGACCCATCTGGTCACAGATGTATATGAGAATCCGCTCTGGGCCGGCCAGTGCGCGGCGGCTATCTGGCGGGTGATCCAGATGGGAAAGACGGGAATTTTCCATATTGCTGGCCAGGATATTGTGAGCCGGTACGAGTTTGCCCAACTGGTCGCAGGTGTTTTCGGGATGGATTCCACACTGCTCCATCCCGTGGACAGCGGGTTCTTTCCTGCCATCGCGCCCCGTCCGAAGAACACTTCATTCCTAACCGAACGGATGCAGGCCGATCTCGGTTTGGATCCGCTCCCGCTTCGCGAAGGCCTGGAGCGCATGCGTGCCCTCGGCTCTCCCCTGACGCTTTCCTCCCATACCTAGGCCTTCCCTAATTTTCATTTCAAGCAGGTCCGAGGCAATCACAAGGAGCGCCTTGGCGTGTTCACACCAGACTCCCTGCCTCGCCGATGGACGGTGCATCCATCGCGGAACCGACGCGGTAGTAGTGGCACAACCGCAATGCCCTGCTTGGCGGCAGATCCGTGATGATCAGGTGTTTTTGTGGGGCAAATGCCGACGGGCGGCTGCGAAGGTCTCCTCCGCGTGGCGGGGGGAGGAGGCGCCAATGACGAGGCTGCGCAGCTGCGGCACGGAGGCCAGGTAGGCGAAGGCTTCCTCCGGCTTGAGGTAGCCGGCCGCCAGGGTGCTCATTGCGACCAGATCGAGGTCCTCCGATCCCAGCGACTTTTCGAGATCAGGCAACGACGGGTTGACCTGGAAGCCGACCTTGTTGACGGCGGCCATGATGAGTGGGTGCTCCAACCCGGCATCGCGGCATGTGGTCAGCAATGCAGGTACGTTCTTCGTGCAAAAACCGGCTCGAGCCCCGTGCTTGGTTGCCACATGTTCGGCAAACCGTTTGAGCAAATGGGAGAGCTTCCAGCCTATGGCAAGGTCGGTGAGGGTGTCGTGGAGGAAAACGACCTTCAGATTCAGGCCTTGAAAGACGGCCAGTTCCAGGTCCACCAGGCTCAGCAGCATGGCTTCCACGTCCCCGCGCAGGAAGCCCACGCTCCCTCGAACCATGGCCTTGACCTTGCCGGTGACGGCGTGGCCGCCGCTCAGTTGGTCCACGAGGACGTTCACCAGCCCCTTCTCGTTGGCATGGCGGACGTACTTGGCGATGTAAGGGACCAGGGCGTAGAGACTCACACTGTCGCGCAGCTCCGTGTCGTCGTGCAGAAGCCGGGCGATCGAGCCGGCTCGGTCGTGTGTTGACATCATCATGGCCGACACGCCCAATTGGCTGCAGAAGCGCACCAACTCGATGATGCGCGTGGGATCCTGAAACTGCTGGGCGGTACGGTTCCCGGCCTCGGCCGAGAGATGATTCACACCGAAGAACGCGTTGTGCCCAAGGATGATGGGGTCGAGCCACCGGTCTCGGACGCTCATGACGGTCTCACCGGTTCCCCCCCCAAGCTGGCCGATCGGTAGATCGCATCCACGACCTGCTGCACACGGTAGGCGCTGACCACGTCCGATTCGACCGGGTGGCCGGCACGGACTGCGTCCACGAAGGCCTGGTCCTGCCGGCTGTACTGAGGGCCGCCCACGTCGAAGGCCACTCCGTGAAACAACTCAGGGTGGCGCCAGACGGTCCAGCCTTGCGCGAATTCTCCCACCGGCCCCTCCAGGAACAGACGCACCTCGTCGTCCGTTGCGATCAGCTCGCCTTGCAGACCGATCACGCGGAGCCGTGTCTCCACCAGGCGATGGTGTCGGCGGCTCCA
>SCVQ01000228.1 GCA_004296865.1 Nitrospirota bacterium | reverse complement strand
ACGGCATTTCGAGAGGATTTAGAACGGCCGGGGGAGCCGGAACTGAAGAAGGATGAGCCGCCCAACGCGATCCCCTGGAAGCGATGAGGAAGACTCGACAGAACGCCATGACCATGACGCCTATTGGGTCGTGCCGCAAGGGGACTGTCTGGGCGCTGCTCCTGATCGGCTGCCTCGTCTCAGCCCCCGCGCTCGCCCAGCATGACCAGGGTGTTCATCGAAACCCCGCCGACATCGCACAGTACCTTGAGCACCTGGACAGTCCCGAGCGGGACAAGGACCAGAACCCCTCGCTCGTCATCGAGGCCCTGGGGCTAAAACCGGGCATGGCCGTGGCAGACCTGGGTTCGGGCTCCGGCTACTTCACCAGACGTTTTGTGGAAGCGGTGACCGAAACCGGCAAGGTCTATGCGGTGGACGTCGAACAAGAGATGCTCGCCTACGTCAAGGAGAGCGTCGGACACATGCACATTCCCTTCACCGCCGAGTTCATCCTGGCGCTACCGGATAGCCCGAAGCTGCCCATGGACTCGGTGGACTGGTTGTTTCTTTGCAACACCTACCATCACCTGGAAAACCGGGCGACGTATTTCTCCAATGCCACATCGGCCCTCAAGCCCGGAGGACGGATCGCGATCATCGACTTCTATCACGACGAGCGCTCAGGGAACGTAGGCTTCCCCAAGCGTCACCTGGTTCCACGAGAGACCGTGATCGCGGAGATGAGCCAAGCCGGCTACACACTGAGCCGCGAACATACGTTCCTGCCCCGCCAGTATTTTCTGGAATTCGTCCCTGCCGTCCCTTGATCCATCCGGTTTCTTGCCCCCCCGATGAGGATCGTGAGAGACTAAGCCATGACCCAAGAGCTCAACTACCACCAGCTCCGGCGCCGCCTGCACATCTCGCTGGTTCTCAACGCCGTCATTATCATCGCCGAGGTCGTGGGCGCCCTGCTCGTGCACAGCATCGGGTTGATGGGAGACGCAGGCCACAACCTGATCGATCAGGGGTCGCTCTTCCTGGCCCTCTATGCCCATGTGCTGGCCGCCAGGCCGGCGACCCAAGACCGCACCTTCGGCTACCACCGGGCCGGCATCATCTCGGCCTTCGTCAGTTCTTTGATCCTGCTGTTTACCGCCGCGATGATCGGCTTCTGGGCGATGAAGCGTCTGGTCGCGCCGGTGCCGGTGGCGGGAGGCTGGGTGATCGTCATCGCCTTGGTCAGCTTTGCGGCCAACCTCGGGGTCGCCCTGTTGCTCCAGCAGGGGTCCCGCGAAGACCTCAATATCCGCAGCGCCTTCTGGCACATGCTGGCGGATGCCTGGGTGTCCCTCGGCGTCGCGGCCAGCGGCGCCGCGATCCTCTTGACCGGCTGGTCGGCCCTGGATACGCTGGTCAGCCTGGTGATCGCCGGAGTGATCGTCAAGGGCGCCTGGCCGCTGTTCAGGGAATCTCTGGAGGTCCTGCTGGAATCCACGCCGCCCGGCATCAAGACCGTGCACGTGGTGGAGGCGATTCAACGGGTGCCCGGCGTGAAGAACGTGCATGACCTGCACATCTGGGCCGTGGAGCCCAGGCTCGTCATGTTGAGCTGTCACGTGATGGTGGAGGGGGACGACTCGCAACTCACCGACGCGCTGCTCCGCACGATTCGCTCACGCGTCGCCGCCGAGTTCGGCATCAAGCACTTGACGATCCAGATGGAAACCCAATGTTGCCATCCCGAAACCGTCCACTGCGATCTGAACCAGCTCACCGGCCATGCGGAACCGATCAGCGGGCAGACGCATCACACAAGTTAGCCTGTCGGTTTTGATCTGAACGCCTGCCACTGGATCAGCAAGAAGGCCGCTCCGGCCCCGATCAGCCCGCCGATGACCCACCCGCCCAGCACATCGGTCACGAAATGCGCGCCCACGTAGACCCGCGAGACGCCCACCAGGACGACGAGCGGCCAGGTCACCCACCCGCTCGCAGGATAGAGCACCTGCGCGAAGGCCGCAGCCGTGGCAGTATTGAGCGCGTGGTTGGAAGGAAAGCTGTAGGTGCTGCCGCAGCCGGTGAGCTGGTGGACCGATTCGAGGAGGTTGCAAGGCCTCACCCGCCCGATCCAATGTTTGACCTGGGCGCCCAGGAGGTCCCCCAAGCCAATCAGCCCGGCCAGCACCGTCGTCCCGATGAGGGCTTCGCGTTGATTCTTCCAGACCCAATAGCCGAACACCAGCATCCCGGGGACCAGCAGGCTGCTGGCTTGCGCCAGCGCCAGCATGAACCAGTCCGCCGCAGGAGACTGCTCGGCCAAGCCGTTGATCGCATAAAACCAGGCAATATCCAATTCCAGAGTCCTCCCGCTCAAAAAAATCGTCTCAGCTCACTGCGTCCTGAAGTGAATGCGCACGGTCAATTCGCCGTCCACCGGCTCCTCGCCCTTCAACTGGGGATCGAACTTCCACTGCTTCAGGGCCGACAGTCCGGCAGTGGTCAGCTCGCGGTGCTTCGCCGGCTCCAACACGACGACCGTGACCTGGGCATCCTTCGACACCAGCATCCGCGCCTTCATCCAATCATCCAGCTCCTTGCCGTCGAGCGTCGAGGGGATCGCCGGCCAGGGCGTGTAGATCGGCACGGGGCCGATCTGTTGGTCCTTGTTCAAGGGCAGGCCGTGGACGTGGACCTCCGGCAGCACGATGTCGGCCGA
>SCVQ01000227.1 GCA_004296865.1 Nitrospirota bacterium | reverse complement strand
CGACGGCATGATCCACTTCTTCGAGCGGCTGTCGGAATCGGACAAGCTTCAGGTGGAGTTGCTGTCCACGCATCCGATGAGCGCGGCACGTGCGGCGCGGCTCAAGGCCGAGGCGGCCACGCTGCCCAAGCAGGAGCCGGAACCGTTCACCTTCGATTGGCGGGCCGTGCAAGCAGGATTGTGAAACATGCGCATCGGCGTGATCTCGGATACGCACGGGCTGTTCGATCGGGCCATCCTGCGCCATTTCGAAGGCGTGGATCACATCATCCATGCCGGCGACATCGGCGGCCAGTCCGTGATCGAGCAATTGAAACAAATTGCGCCGGTGACGGCTGTCTCCGGTAATGTGGATGGCTACGAGGCGAGCGGCTTTCAGCCCGAGGCCGTCATCGAGCTGGGCGGGCGGCGCATCGCGGTCCGGCACATCCTCTACGAAGGCGGCAGGCTGACATCGGAAGGGCGGGCGTTTCTGGAACGGGAGCGGACCCACGTCTGCATCTTCGGCCACACGCATCAACCCAAGGCCGAGTGGCGCGGCGAGACGCTGCTCTTCAATCCCGGCTCGGCCGGACCGAAACGGTTCACGCTGCCGCGTGGGCTGGGGATTCTCGTGATCGAAAACGGGGCGAACACGCCGACACACATTGAACTGGGCGCCCGGCCGGAATAACCTCCTGCCTGTGTCAGTGCGCGCGCTCCCCCGATTTCTAGTTGAGGAAGGGGCTCTGCGAAGCGCACCCCTCCCACCCCCACCTCCAGGCTGCGGGAAGTCCGCGCAGGCGTCTTCTTGTCACGGGGACAAACATGTATTACACTCACGTCCTACACACTCATGCGAGGTCAGGATGGGAACAAGTGTTCGGTTGCCGGCTCGGCTTGAGCGGCTTGTCACGCGTTTAGGCAAACGGCGCGGAGAAACCAAGTCCGAAGTGATTCGGCGCGCCATTGTCTCCCTTGAAAAGGAGGATCGTGCCCATCCGATGCGCGCGACTCCTTATGAGGCAATGAAGCATCTGCTCGGGTGCGCTTCCGGAGGCCCTTCCGACCTGTCAAGCAGGACGGGAGAGAAGTTCCGCGCGCTGCTTCTTCGGCGGCGTCCTTCTCGATGAATGCGATCCTCGTTGACGCCGGTCCGCTGGTCGCGCTTCTCCACCGGGATGATCAGCACCATCGGGAATGCGTCGATGCGCTCGCCGGGCTCCATGATTCCCTCGTCACGGTGTGGCCGGTTGTGACGGAGGCCATGTATTTGCTGAATTTCTCATGGCGGGCTCAGGATGCGTTGTGGGAGCTTGTGCTGGAAGAAACCGTCCGCCTGCTGCCGTTGGAAACCGAGGACTATCCGCGCATGCAAGAATTGATGCGGAAATACAGGACTCTCCCGATGGATTTGGCAGATGCCGCCTTGGTCTGCGTAGCGGAACGTGAGCGTATCAAGCGTATCTTCACCCTGGACCGGCGGGACTTCTCGATCTATCGGCCGTCCAAACTGGGAAGGTTCGCCATTATTCCATGAAGCCTCTGGTAAGTGTTCTGTTGCTCGTGATCGTGCTTCAGGGCTGTTCCTCGGCCCGCGGTATCTGGCCTGTCGGCCAGTCCCGCGTCCTCTATCCGACCACCACCATCATTCCCATTGGAGAGGCAAGGGGTGAGGCGAGCGACTATTTTTTCACCTATGGCGGTGTCGTGGACCTGATGCATCCAGACATTGCCGAGGTGGCCGTCCAGGATGCGATCAAGTCCAAAGGCGGCGATCTCCTCATCGACTATACCCTTTCGCTGAAAGCCACCCGCATTCCGTTCGGCCTGTTCATTGTCGGGCTGGATGGCTGGTGGATCACCTGGACGGCGGAAGGGACTGCGGCCAAGATGGAATACGCGAAGCCCGAACAACCTGTTCCAGGGTCTAAGAAAGCGCCGTAATCGTAGGGCTTGTGATAGGAGATCGGCATGGTTATTCGGACAATCCTGTCTCTCTGCCTGGTTGGTGGAATGTTGTTGGCGGCGACCGGCTGCACGACTGTCCTCGGCACCAGCATTGCGACGGACAGCGTCGTCCCATCGATTGCCGGCATCCAGCTGTTGGGGAGGGTCCGTGGCTCGGTCTCGGCTAGCCAGTGGTTCTGGGCGAGGGAAGCGGATAAACAGATAGATGACGAAGCCAAGCGCGCCGCGCTCAAGCAGAAGGGCGGGGACCTGCTCATCAATGCCAAGATCACCACGACCCTGACCTCGTACCTCGGCGTCTATTACAAGACCGAAGTCGCCATCGAAGGCATGGCGGCCAAGCAGACGGGGAGCCCACTTGAGGCGCAGCCATCAGCTCTTGATCGACCAGTCCCTAAGCTCCCCCTGTCTGAGCGGTAACTTCCTTCACGTTGTCCGCCCATCAGAAAATACGGATTGCTTGGCTAATCCGAGGATTCTTTGCTATATAGAATTCCTATCAAGGTACAGGGGCTGTGAGCAACTGTATAGGCAACCTATAGGGAGGGAGGACTTGTATGATGAAAAAGGTCGTGGTCATGCAGGCCTTGGTTTGGGCCTGCGTCCAGGCATCGGTAGCTTTGGCTGCCAACTCAGACAATGGTCCCGGCTGTGGCTTGGGCAAGCTGGCCTGGAGTGATTACAAACATCAAAAAAATATCGCGCCCCAGGTCATGATGGCGACGACCAACGCTACGTTTGGCAGCCAGACCTTCGGGATTAGCAGCGGGACCTCCGGCTGCACGAATGACGGCACGGTGATGGCGGAACATAAGACGACGCTGTTTGCCGAACTGAACTTCGAGAACTTGTCGCAGGAGATGGCGCAAGGGCGTGGCGAGCACCTGGCCTCGCTGGCGACACTGATGGGCGTGCCGGCCGAGCAGCAGGCGGAGTTCTTCGCCCTGACTCAGGAGAAGTATCAGACGTTGGTCCGGTCCGGCGAACAACAGCCGGTGGCGCTGCTGACGGCGTTGCACGAAGCCATGGCCGCGCATCCGGTCCTGGCCAAG
>SCVQ01000226.1 GCA_004296865.1 Nitrospirota bacterium | reverse complement strand
AGCGAACAAAGGTGCTTGATCCTTGCCGACAAGCATCTGCAACCCAAGACCGCACTGAACTCGACACGCTCCTGCCCTCGATCCTCGACCGCGCCTTCCGGGGGGACTTGTAAGTGAAACCGCATCCCATTACTGACTACATTTTCAGCGATCACGCAAAGCTCGAGATAATGCGACGAGGCTTGAGTCAAGAGACGGTCCGTGCAATACTTCTAGCACCAGAGCAGCAATTTGAGGCTCGTCCTGGGCGCGTGGCCCTTCAGTCTCGCGTATCAGACGGACGAGCCAAGAAACGGTTCTTAATACGAGTGTTTGTTGACGTGGATCGCCCCCCTGCGGAAGTCGTCACCGCATACCGAACGAGTCGGATCGCCAAGTACTGGAGGGAACAGGAATGAAAGTCACCTACGACCAAAAGACCGACACCCTGAGCGTCATCCTCAAAGACAACACGGCGGTGGCGGAAAGCGACGAGGAAAAACCGGGTATTATCCTGGATTATGACGAGACAGGCAACCTGGTATCGTTGGAAATTCTCGATGCCTCGAAGCGGGTGACTGAAGCCCGCAAGGTCGAATTTCAGACCACGGGCTAACGTTTTTCGCCGCCCGCGCCGCCAGATTCGCACGCTCGAAGCCCAGCAAGCCGCCTCCCGCCGCCGCCTTGACGATCTTTTCCAGTCTCTTCTGCATCGCGCGTTCCAGGGAAAGCCGTAAACAAGTAGACCGCGAGGCACGGAAGCATTATAATTCCGTGGCGGAGAGAACCCGAGCCATGACGCTGGGCATTGACGAACAAGATATCAAGCGGCTGCCGATCACGGTTGCCCTGACATTGTCAGCGGCACACTCGTGTTTCGCGGTACCCGCGTGCCGGTTGAGGCTCTGATCACCAACCGGGAGGCCGGTCTCACGCTCGATGAATTCCTGGAGAACTTCCCGACCGTCACCCGTGAGCAGGCCCTGCAAGTGCTGGAATTCTCCAAGACAACCCTCCAAAAACTCGGCAAGTCCGCTTGAATATCCTGCTGGATGAATCCGCCCCACGCCTGATCAAGACCCGCTTGCCACAGTTCTCGATCCGCACAGTTCAGGAGATGGGCTGGACCGGCATGAGGAGTTGTGACAACCCTTCTGCCCGCTATCGCACAGGTTCTAAAGGACATCCAACCGGGGGCTGCCGTCGAAATCCCGATGCCACTTGCACCAGGGAAATGACCGTGCGGACCGAGACCGCACCGAACTCGACGCGCTCCTCCCCTCTCTCCTCGACAAAACCTTCAAAGGGAAACTATGAACCTAGACGGATTCCGGTGGGAACTCCAAGAGTCTCGCCCCGTGGCGTACAGTCAGAATTTGGACCGTAGGCGGAGTGGCGAGAATTCGATAGATGACGCGATAGTCGCCGACCATAAGCTCGCGAAGGCTGCTGGATGGAAACTCAGGCACGAGGCGACCAGACTCGGGAAAATTCTCGAGGCGGGCGACTTTGGTCTTGATGGACGAGGCGAAGGATTGGGCGGCGGTTGGTTTATCAGATTGTATGTGCCGGACAATGTCGAGCAGATTGTCGAGAGCCGGGCGAGTCCAAACAACCGAAGCCCGTTTAGGCATTCAAGACCTTGTCCAACTCGGCCATCGCTTTGGCGTGGGGAACCACAGCTCCTTTTTCAGCGGCCCGAAGCCCCATAAGGACAGCCTCCAACAGTTCCAGCCGCTCTGCTTTGCGCTCGTACTCATGGACATCCTCTAGAACCGCGGCAGACCGGCCCCGCTGCGTCAGGATCACCGGCCGCTTGGTCTTCTTGATCTTGGCGACGATCTCAGCTGTGCGCACGCGAAAATCGCTGATCGGCGTCAGGTCTTCTGAAAGACGAACCCTTGTCATGTGCCCCTCCAGCCTATAAGTGATGAGATCGAAAAACGTACGTTTACCGTACTCGTTGCCTGTCCCATTGTCAACCAGCCATTCTCTTGTTTCGCTTCTTTCCGGCTCGGCTGGTTCAGTAGGCGGCGGGAGGCGAGAGAGGGCGTTGGGAGAACAGTTGCACGGCGTCGAAGTTGTCGAACCAGATGGGCGCGTCGCCCCTGGTCACCAGCCCGATCTGTCCGGTTCCCAGGCGCTTGTCCGAATGCGTAAAGGCGAGCTTCCCGTCGAATGAAATTTCCAGGAAGTCCTTGCTGAGGATGGTGTTGTGCTGGACGCGCAGCATATGCCAGAGTGCCTGCTTGCGCTTGGCCGGCGCGCGCCCGATGAGGGAGACCTGTCCATCGACCACGCGGACCACCTCCAGGGTTTCGGCGGCCAGGTCCACAATCGCCGCATAGAAGTTGCGGATATCCTTCGCACCGAAAACGAGCCCGGCCCGGCCGCGAGCCCCTTCGGAAGCCGTTTTGAGGCGAACCGTCAGGTCCGGGTACTCATAGGTGAGGTCATTCGCCAGCAAGAGTTGAAAACAGATCGCGTCGGCTCCGACAGCGGAACAGGAGGCCTCCTGCGTGAGCCGGTTGGGAGGAGTCGGCGCCTGGGGATCGGCCTCGACTTTCCAGGCTCCCGCTTGGCTCGTGCTGGTTGCCCCGGCGACGACCGTGCCGGCCGTGAACCCGACCGGGCTTTCTCCCGGCTTGTCCGTATCGAACCGCCAGAAATGGCGCAAGTCGGTCGAGGCCTGTTCGGCACGAGCTGGTCCCTCACCGGCCAGTAACGCAATCAGCGCACCCGCGATCACCCAGCCAAACCCGATACCCAACCACCCCGCCCGTCGGCACCCAGACTTCATACACCAATCCTTCATGTCGTCTATCGCGCAGCGGACACGAACACTTCTATTTTTGTAAGGACGAGTCCTTCTTGACTTGCATGATGTCCTGCAGGCGCCGGTCCCGCTCCTCACGGATCTTTTTCATGCGTCTCCAGCGGCCCCAGGTCCACCAGCGCAGCTTGTCCGAAAAAGTGACCGTAGGTGGCGCGACGCTGCCGGAGGGCGCATGCTGAAACTCATAGCCCTTGGCCTTG
>SCVQ01000225.1 GCA_004296865.1 Nitrospirota bacterium | reverse complement strand
TGCTGGTATAGACGATGCGCTCGGTCCCTACCTCACGCGCGGTCTCCAGCAGGGTGCGGGTGCCCGTAACGTTGACGTCGTAGAAGACCGAGGGGTCCTTGGCCCAGAGGGCGTAGTGCGCCGCCACGTGGTAGAGCTGCTGGCAGCCGGCGAGTGCGCGGCGGAGGGAGGCTCGGTCCCGCAAGTCTCCGTGGACCTGCTCAACGGCGAGCCCCGCAAGGTTGCGCAGGTCGCTGTCCGGCCGGGTGAGGACGCGCACGTCTGTCCCGGCATCGATCAGCGCGCGGGCGACGGCCGCTCCCACGAACCCTGTCGCGCCGGTGACGAGAGCTTTCATAAAAGCGGGCAATGGGTGATGGGCAATGGGCAATGGGAAAGAAAGTAGAAACTGCTCTTGTACCCCATAGCCTATAGCCTGCGCGCGCTAGCTTTTGCGCGCGACGATATAGCGGGCGATCTCTCGCAAGGGGTCCGCCTTGGCGTCGAACGACTCCAGATGGCCGATGGCGCGGGCGACGCACTGGTCGGCAAGGGCGCGCGCGCCGTCGACGCCGTAGAAGGTGGGATAGGTCTTCTTGCCACGTTGGGCATCCGTGTTGGCGTCCTTGCCCAACTCTTCTCGCGTGCCGGTGACGTTGAGCACGTCGTCGGCGATCTGAAACGCGAGGCCGATGTCTTCGGCATAGGCCGTAAGGTGGTCCAACTGCCGGGGGGTGGCGGAGGCCACGATCGCGCCCATGCGGACCGCCGCGCGAATGAGCATGCCGGTCTTGTGTTTGTGGATCGTCTGGAGCGTGGCTAAGTCGATGTCCTTGTTCTCCGCCTGGATGTCGAATACCTGTCCACCGACCATGCCCAGGTTGCCGGAGCCGACCGCCAGTTCGTGGATCAGGCATACCTGGTGCGACGGCGTCAGGCCGTCCAGCAGATCCGGCCGGCTGCAGAGGTCGAAGGCCAGCGTCAGCAGGGCGTCCCCCGCCAGGATCGCCATGGCCTCGCCGAAGACCTTGTGGTTGGTGAGCTTGCCCCGGCGGTAATCGTCATTGTCCATAGCGGGGAGGTCGTCATGGATGAGCGAGTAGGTGTGGATCAATTCAAGCGAGGAGGCGATGGGAAGGACGGCGGCCGAGGGTGTTCCGACCGCTTCCGCCGCGGCGATGGCCAGGATGGGCCGGATGCGCTTGCCGCCGGCCAGGAGGCTGTAGCGCATGCTTTCGTGCAGCGTCGTGGGCGGGGTCTTGGCGTCGGGGACGACCGTCTCCAAAAACCGATCGATTTCCTGCCGTTTCTGTTCCAAGTATTCGCGAATGTTCATGCGGGGGAAAGGCTCCAGGCCTTGGGCTGATGGCTGAATGCTGACGGCTGTCTTGTACGAGGCGAGAGAGTAACAAATGGCTTTGCGGGGTGTCAAACGGCAGGCGCTCTTGAGAGTTAGCTCTGATTTATGGTCTATTAGGAACGATTCTAAGTGTGCGGGAGCCCTCCAAATTGCCTTCTCAAAAAATGAAAAAGAAAAAAGCCATGAACGAAGGTAAGCCGGTCGAGACCGGGCATTTCCCGCCTGACATTTGTGGCCGATATGAGATCCATGAGTGGAAACATGCTTCGGCTATCCTTAAGTCAGATTTTCCAAAGGAGTGGAATGAC
>SCVQ01000003.1 GCA_004296865.1 Nitrospirota bacterium | reverse complement strand
GAGGCCATGACGGTGGCCGAATGGGCGCCGCTCGTGGACATCGTCGAGGACGAGAAGGAATATCTCATCAAGGCCGAGCTGCCCGAGGTCAAGAAAGAGGACGTCAAAGTGACGGTCCAGGACGATGTCCTCACGATCACGGGAGAACGGAAGTATGAGAAGGAGGAGAAAGGCAAGAAGTATCACCGCGTCGAACGCGCCTACGGAAGCTTCGAACGCAGTTTTACGCTTCCGGAAGATGCCGATGGAGCGAAGGTGAACGCCGAGTTCAAGGACGGCATCCTCAAGGTCCATGTCGCCAAGTCCGAGAAGGCGAAACCCAAGAGCATCGAGGTCAAGGTGAGCTGATCGGATCGGATCGGATCGGATCGGATCGGATCGGATCGGATCGGATCAGCGAGCAAGGTCCCCCACAGGACCGGGAGGCTACCATGCAACGAAGGCTACAATATCTGAACGTGCACTGGCCGATCCATCTGTGTGAG
This sequence comes from Nitrospirota bacterium, assembly GCA_004296865.1. Classification (GTDB taxonomy): domain Bacteria; phylum Nitrospirota; class Nitrospiria; order Nitrospirales; family Nitrospiraceae; genus SCVQ01. Next base: position 7,737 of record SCVQ01000003.1, on the reverse strand, counting down.
TCCTCGCAAAGTTCCGCTGCGGCAAAGGGCCGGCTCTGGTGGCTTGTCCTGGGCCTGGCCCTGTTGGTCTTCTTCCTCGTCAGCACGGGGCTGCTCGGCGGCGTGAGGTGAGCGTGTCGATTCTGCGTGATCGTGAAGAGGCGGGCCGGTTGCTGGCCAGGCGATTGGGGGCGTATCGGGATGACCCCGACGCGCTCATCCTGGCCTTGCCGCGGGGCGGGGTGGCGGTGGGTTATACGCTGAGCCTGGCACTTCACCTGCCGCTGGATGTCCTGATCACGCGCAAACTCGGGGCACCCGGCAATCCGGAGTATGCCATCGGGGCGGTGGCCGAGACCGGCGCGGTCTTTCTCAATCGGGAAGCGCTGGACGCCTTTGCTTTGTCCAGGGCGGATCTGGAGAAGCCGATCCGCGCGCAGCAGGACGAAATTAAGAGGCGGCAAGCCTTGTATCGAGGCGGGCGTCCCCTGCCGACGCTGACCGGTCGCACGGTCTTGCTCGTGGACGACGGCATCGCCACCGGCTCCACGTTTTTCGCCTCGCTCGAGGCCTTGAAGGGACTCCGTCTGAAGCGCCTGGTCGGTGCGATTCCGGTGGGGCCGCAGGAGACCCTCGCACGGGTCAAGCGGCAGGTCGATGAGCTGGTCTTCCTGATGACGCCGGAGCCATTTTGGGCGGTCGGCAACCACTATGAGGATTTCACGCAAGTGGAGGATGCGGCGGTGCTTCGTTATTTGGAAGGGGCGGCCGCGGCCTTGCGGGAGAGGGGCAACCGCCTCACGGGTCATGCACCGGCGCCGTAAGCCGCACCCGGAAGAGTGTTGAGGCCCAGACCCGGTCCGGCGCAACGCCCGTCGTCGGCTGAGCCATACCACGCCGGAAAAGGAGCAGGAACCATGAAAGTGAAAGACGTGATGGCCACCGTCGTCCATCCTTGCAGGCCGCATACCAACCTGGCGGAAGCCGCGGAGGTCATGTGGACCCACGACTGCGGCGCGCTCCCGGTCTTGGACAACGAGGGGAAGGTGATTGGCATGCTCACCGATCGTGACATCTGCATGGCGGTGGCGACGAAGGGTCGGATCGCGGCGCATATCACGGTGTGGGAGACGATCACCGGAAACGTCTATGCCTGTCACGCGGATGATGACATCAAGGAAGCGCTCAAGGTCATGGGAACCCAGAAGGTGCGGCGTCTCCCGGTCGTTGATGATGCCGGCAGACTTCGAGGCTTCTTGTCCATGAACGATGTGGTGCTGCATGCCGATGGGGCCAAGGGAAAGATGATGCCGGAACTCTCGTGCGACGACGTGGTGCACACGCTCAAGGCGATCTGCGAGCACCGGGTTCTCGTCGGCCTCTAATCTTCTTTCTCCCTCGTTTCGTCGAAACGAACACGAAGTGGCTCAGGGTCTGGGCCGGAGAGGACGTGCGTGTACCGCCGTGTCATGGCGTTCGATTTTGACGGGACCCTGGCGTTGGACGGCGCGGTGTCTTCTGAACTGGAGTCCGCGCTTGAGCAATGTCGCGCCTCCGGCCATGCGCTGTTCCTGGTCACGGGCCGCCGCTTCGAGACGGTGTCGCTGGGTCATATGGGGGAGCTCTTTACCGGCGTCGTCTGGGAAAACGGCGCCGTGCTGGCGCATACCGCGAGCGGCGAGATTTACCTTCCCTTCGGCCAGATCGGCGCCCACCTGCTGAAGGCGCTGGAAGAGACTGGGATCCCCTTCGAGCGCGGCCTGGCCATCGCGGCCACCTGGGTCCCGCATGATCAGGTGGTCTGGCGGGTGCTCGGAACCCAGCCGTACAGCGGGGGCGCCGCGGTTGAGTACAACAAGGGTGCCGTCATGATCGTGCCGCCAGGGGCGGCCAAGGGGGCGGGCCTCCAGCGGCTGTTGACGATTTGTGGGTTTTCGGCCAGAAACCTGGCGGCTTTTGGGGATGCGGAGAACGATCTCTCCATGTTGACCTTGGCTGAAGTGGGGGTGGCGGTAGGAGATGCCGTTCCAGCGATCCGGGACCTGGCGGACGTGGTGGCAGTCGAGCCCGGGCCGGCCGGGGTGCTGGAGGTCCTCCAACGCTATCCTTTGGCCGGACGGTTCTTGGACATTCCGCTCCGGCGCGAACGACCGATTCTGATTGGGCAGGATGACAGGGGGCAGAACGTGAGCCTCCCGGCCTCCCGTCTGGCCGGACGCAACCTTGGGGTGTTCGGGGACTCAGGCACCGGCAAGTCTTGGATGGTCGGCCTGTTGGCGGAAGGATTGCACCATGAGGACTACCAGGTCCTGCTCGTGGACCCGGAAGGAAACTTCCGTGGTTTGCGGGTGCTGCCGCGGTTCGTGGCCCTGGAAGGGGATCGCTCCTCAATGCCGACGCCGACCGCGGTGGTCTCGTTGCTGGATGCGGCAGGTGTCTCGGCGGTGGTCGACCTCAGCCGCTATCCGCTGGCGCTCCGAAGCGGATATGTCGCCGAATTGATCCGCGTGCTCCGGCCCTTGCGGGAGCGGAAATATCGACCGCACTGGATCGTGCTGGAAGAGGCCCAGCAGTTTCTGCTTCCCGGCGGGGAAGAGGTGACGGCCGCCGTAGTCCCCCAGTTGGAAGTCGGGGGGTGGGCCTTGGTCTCCTACCGGCCGGACCGGATGGATCGGAGGGTGCTCCAGGCGATGCACCACTGCCTGCTGACCCGCACGACCGAACCGGAGGCGACACGGGCGGTCCTGGACCACTGCGAGGCTTGTCACAAGGGGGAGATTGGCATAGGAGAGATTCCAACGGGGTCCGCGCTGCTCTGCGGAGGCCCTGTCGTCAGGCTGCGCCCGGCCATCCGCCGGGTACCCCACGTGCGGCACCTCTACAAGTACCTGGACGTACCGCTGCCGCCGGACAAGCGGTTCTGGTTTCGGGATGAACAGGCGGGCATCGGCAGGGAGGCGGCCAGTCTCTACGAGTTCCTTCAACTGATCCCGGTGCTGCCGATCCAGAGTCTGGAATACCACGACCGCCGCCAGGATTTTTCCCATTGGGCAGAAAAGGTCCTGGGGGATGAGGGCCTGGCGATGCGACTACGAAAACTCTCCAACCGGCTTCTCAAGGGAGAAGAGTTCCGGGAAGCTCTTCGGCAGACCGTGGCCGCTCATTACGAGGAACTGAATGCGCTGCGTTAGGACCGTCGCGAGATCACACAACAAATGGAGTGAGCTATGAAGAAGACCATCGTAATTATGACCGCCCTTGTGGCCGTTTTCCTCGGCAGTGCCTGGGTTGCCGCGCAGGGGGAACGGGGAAATGCCAGGAATGGGCAGGCCATTTACGAACAGCACTGTCTCCGTTGTCACGGCCTGACCTTGGAGGGCAATGGCCCGGACAGCCGCTACCTCATTGTGGCACCGGCCAATCTGCAGTCCCGGCGGTCGCGCGCCAAGACCGATTGGGAATTGTTGGTCGCCATCACGCATGGCGTGATCTTCAGTCCCATGCACGGCTGGCGAGATCGTCTGACCGACGAACAGATTCTGGATGTGCTCTCGTACATCCGGATGATGGCGCCGTTCGACGCGGTCAGCTAAGCAAGGGCTTCGTGCGTGTCTCTCTGCATGGCCGGCTGCTCCTGCCGGTCCTGGCACTCTGGTTGCTCTGGCTCACCGGCCCGGGGATTGGCCAAGCGGCCGAGCCGGTCGAGCCACGGGCCGACATCGAGCTGTTCACGCGGGAGGGGTGCCCCCACTGCGCCGCCGCCAAACTGTTCCTGGACGATCTTCAGCAGGAACGACCAGCCCTCCGTATCGTCATCTCAGACGTCGGGAGGGATGCGGACGCCCGCTCACGCCTGAGCGCGCTTGCCGCGACGCTGGGGATTCGCGCCTTGGGGGTGCCGGCCTTCTCCTTGGGAAGGGAACTGATCGTTGGCTATACCGGGGCACAGACCACCGGCGCACGAATCAGGGCCCTTCTCATAGACAGGCCGTCCTCAAGGATGGGAGAGTCGGCATCCGAAGGGGCCTGTCCGGCGGAAACCACGGGACCCTGCAGGCAAGAGACCGCCGGCCTCGCCGCAGAGATCGAAGTGGTCGACACCCCGTTCTTTGGCCGCCTGACGGTGCGGGAGGTGGGCCTGCCGGTCTTTACTGTTGCTCTCGGCCTGTTGGATGGCTTCAACCCTTGCTCCATGTGGGTGCTGGTATTCATGCTGTCGCTTCTGGCCGGTCTGAGGGACCGCCTGAAGATGGTGCTCATTGCAGGCACGTTCGTCGCCGTGGAAGGGCTGGCATATTTTGCGTTCATGGCGGCCTGGCTGAATGTATTTCTTGTCATCGGTCTTTCCAGGGCCACGCAGGTCGTCTTGGGCGGAGTGGCCGGGCTTGCCGGGGCACTCAATGTCAAAGATTTTTTCGCCTTCGGCCGAGGGGTGTCGCTGCGCATCCCGGATGCGGCCAAGCCGGGCCTCTATGCCAGGCTCCGCGCTGTGCTGCAGGCCGGGCGCCTCGCGGGAGCCTTGGTCGGGGCCATTGTGTTGGGGGTGCTGGTCCAGGTCGTCGAACTCGCCTGCACGGCGGGGTTTCCGGCCTTGTACACGCAAATTCTCACGTTGCGCCATCTGCCGTGGTGGGGCTATTACGGATATCTGGGGCTGTACAACGCGGCCTATATGTTGGATGATGTCCTGGTGCTGGCGATCGGGGTCGTCACGCTGAGTCAGCGGCGGCTCCAGGAACGAGAGGGGCGCTGGCTCAAGTTGATCAGTGGCGCAGTCATGTTGGCCTTGGGGGCCAGCCTGATTATGAATCCAGGGTGGCTGGCGGGGTAAGGGTGTGGGAGACGCGGCGCAGGCTCACCAAACAAGGGTTGGCGACGACGTTGCTGCGAGCCTCAAGGACATCCATCGGCGGCACCAACAGGCGAAAATGAGATCGGCGTTCTGACTGAGCGATGGAGATCGGCGTCGTAGGCAAACCCGTATGGAAGGGAGTCCTGTCCTGTGTCCACCATGTCCTTTGAGGAGATCTTCCTGGGGTTTCTGATTGCCCTGGCGGCAGGATCATTGATCGGCTTGGAACGCGAACAGTCGCGGGTGCTCGAGAAAAAACCAGGCCTCATCGGGGGCGTCAGGACGTTTCCTCTCATCGCGCTGGCTGGGGCGCTGTCCGCGTTAATTGCCCACGCAGCTGGAGCCTGGGCCATCGCCGGGGGCCTGCTGGTGATGGGACTGTTCCTGGCCATTTCCTATTATCAGGAGTGGAGCCGAGACTTGGCCCCCGGGGTGACCACGCAAGTGGCGGCCTTGATCACGTTTCTGCTGGGGGTCCTGGCGCTTCTGCCTGGTTTGCCGCTGGCCACCGCGCAACGGTACTTACTGATTGTGGCCAGCGCGTCGGTGGTGATGGCGCTGCTCTCCTTCAAGGCGCCCCTCCACCATGCGGTCGAACGGGTGTCGGAAGACGACATCTATGCGACGGCGAAGTTTGTCATCCTGGCGCTCGTGGTCCTGCCGCTTCTTCCTGACCGTACCGTTGGTCCATTGGATGTCCTGAACCCCTTTAACATCGGCTTGATGATCGTCTTGATCGCCGGGATCAGTTTCCTGGGCTACCTTGCGACCCGCATTATCGGGGAACGACAGGGGCTGGCGGTCACCGGCATCCTGGGCGGCCTGGTGTCGTCCACGGCTGTGACCGTCAGCCTGGCGGGGCGCGTCCGGGAATCGCCCAGGGTTCTTACGCTGGCCGCCGTGGGTATCCTGACCGCCTCGGCCACCATGTTCGTGCGGATTCTGGCGATTGTCGGGATTATCGATCTGGGGCTCCTGCCGGTCCTGCTCTGGCCTCTCGGAGCCATGGCCGCCTCCGGCTACGGCGTGGCCCTGGCCTTCTACCTGAGTTCCCGCCACGATCTCCCCGAGACCCAACCCGTTTCCCATCGCAATCCCTTTGAACTGCGCGCGGCTCTGCAGTTCGGCCTGTTTTATGCGTGTGTGATCTTCGTGGCGAAGGCCGCGCACACCTTCCTGGGCGATCGAGGCCTCTACGCCTCCAGTGTTCTGGCCGGCACGACCGAGGTCGATGCCATCAGCCTCTCGATGGCCCGGTTCCACCTCGATGGATTGGCCGCTTCCACGGCCGCGACCGCGATCACGCTGGCCGCCGTGACCAATACAGCGGTGAAAGCCGGCCTGGCCTTCTGGCTGGGAGGGAGTGGGTTGGCGACGCGTGTGCTCTTGGGACTGGGCGCGGTGCTGGGTGCCGGCGGCCTGGCGCTCATGCTGGCCCGATGAAAGAGCCTCAATCATTCCTTCATGGAGGAGGCTCGTTGCGCTAGAGCCGTACCAGGGCTGCGGCTGAGAGGAGGACCGCAAGGGCCAGCATCAGTCCCAGACGGGCGACCCAAGGGGAGCAACGGATCAGAAGTGTTTCTGCCTGAGTGCGCGCCTGTTGGGGGTGGTGGCTGGCGGGGTAAGGGTATGGGAGACGCAGCGCAGGCTCACGAACAAGGGTTGACGATGACGGTCTACACGGTCACGCCGGATGCATTGGCCAGCGATGTGGCGAACCTGATGGTGACGCAAGGGGTGGGCGACGTGATCGTGGTGGAAGAGTGTAAACCGGTCGGGATCTTGACGGACCGTGACCTTGTCGCTCGGGTCATGGCGGTCGGGTTGGATAGCAAGAACGTACGGATGCGGGAAATCATGTCGACCCCGCCGGTGACGGTCCCTCGAAACGAGGAGGTCGGCATAGCCATCGCGCTCATGAGCCGTCATGGCATCCGTCGTTTGCCGATCATCGATGAAGAAGGCCGGCTGGTGTCGATCCTGACCCTGGATGACATCATCATGCTCAGTCTTAATGGGCAACCGGAACTCAGCAACATCATCCGACGACAATTGCAGCTTGGGAAGGGACCGCCACCGCCACCGTTGCCCACGGAGCAGCAACTTGCTGAAGCGGAAGGTTCACGCAGACCGACGGCGCTTCCATTTTCCGGTACGGTCGAGCACATTGCTCGTTCGTCGGTGGTGGTCCCGATTGAGCGAGGCCATCTCCGGCCTCTCCGCGATACTCCGAGAGCCTGGTTCTCCCGCAATCGTTTCTGGATCGTGGTCGTCTTGCTGCTCTCGATCCTCGGGACGCTGGCGGCGCTGGCGGTTCGCTATTATGGGGGCGCGATCTATCGATACAACCCGCAGTATTACGAGCCCAAGGACATCGAGCGTCAGCAGCAACTGCTGGAGGAAGAAATTCGCAAGCAAGAGGAGCTGAAGCGCAAGTAGGAGGGGTTTCTCAGAGGCGCACCAGCACCGCAGCCAAGAGCAGCACTGCCAGCGCCAGCCCAAGCCCCAGACGGGCCACCCAAGGAGAGCAACGGATCAGAAGCGTTTCTGCCTGAGTGCGTGCCTGTTGGGGGGCTCGCAACAGGCGCCCCACTTTCGGCCCCAGCCAAAAGTCATGGATGGCCGTCAGGCCGATCAGCAAGATGACTGCCAGCAACTTTACCTGAACCCACAAGGGCCAGCCTGCAGGGGCCAGCAGCGAGTCGACTCGCCGAGGCAATAGCAGTGTGCCTGTGACGATCAGCGTGATAATGGAGGTCCAGACCACCGCGCGAAACCGGCCGGCGATGGCCCGGAACAAGAGGCCTCGCTGCGCGGCAAAGGAGTCCTGCTTCAAGGTCGGAACGAGGATCAGTGAGAGAAACAGCGCTCCGCCGATCCAGAGAACAGCCGCCAGGAGGTGAGCC
>SCVQ01000224.1 GCA_004296865.1 Nitrospirota bacterium | reverse complement strand
GTGGCTGATGGGGGGGATCGGCATCCGCGATCTCGGAAATGTGGCCAAGCCCGGCTTCGTCTAGGTGTTTGAGAAGCGGGGCGAGAAAGCGTCTGCGAGCTTCTTGCTTGGCTGTGGGTGTCCCGTCAAGGACGCGCACCCACGCTTCGACAAAGGGACCGATGAGCCAGGGCCAGACGGTTCCCTGATGATACGCCCCATCACGTTCAAACACACCGCCCTGGTAGCGCGGCCGGTACCCCGGCTCGCCCGGCGCCAAGGACCTGAGGCCCAGCGGAGTCCAGAGGCGGGCTTCGACCGCCTCGACGACACGACAGGCCCTCTCGTCATCGAGCAGCGTCAGCGGGAGCCCCCCGACAGCAAAAATCTGGTTCGGCCGGAACGTGGCATCCACGGTCCCCGGTCGATGATCCACGTCCACCACGTCATAGAGACATCCGCCAGCTTCGTTCCAGAAACGATTGGTAAAGGCGGTCCGTCCTTTCTCGAAACAGTCGTGCCAGCGGTCTGAGAATGCGCCGGCGATCTTGAGCGCGTTCAGCCAGAGCGCCTGGACCTCGACCGGCTTGCCGATTCTGGGCGTGACGACCCAGTCACCGGCCTTGGCATCCATCCATGTGAGCTGCATGCCGGGCTGGCCCGCGGCCAGGAGCCCGTCGTCATCCAGACGAATGCCAAAACGGGTCCCTTTTGCGTAGCCGCTCAAGATCGCCTCGATCGCCTCTTGCAACCGCTTCCGCTCACCATCGGGAAGCCTGCGCTTGGCGACATCCATGGCCTGCAAAAAATCGTGCACGGCCACCACGTACCAGAGCGAGGCATCGACGGAGTTGAACTCGGGCTTGTCTCCCTGGTCGGCGAACAGATTGGGGAGCATCCCCTCTGAGACGGCGCCGGCCCACTGCAAGAGAATGGCGCGTGCGTCATCCAAGCGTCCCGTGGCCAGGCACAGGCCCCGGAGGGCAATGAACGTATCCCGGCCCCAATCGGTGAACCAGGGATAGCCGGCCACGATCGTTTTGCCTGAGCCCCGCCTGACCAGATAGGCATCAGCGGAACGATGGAGCCGTGAGGGAAACTGCCGGCGACGCCCTCGCTCGGCCGCTCGCAATTTTTCCAAACAGCGCGCCGCGGGCAGCCGCAACCACTCGCTCTGCGTCTTGTCTGTGGCCAGTATCCAGACTGCCTCGCCGGCCGACAGGTCCCAGCGAAAAAACCCCGGCGAAGCCAGGTCCTCGGCAAATTCCAGGCCGCGGTTCCGTTCCTCTTCATACAGAAAGTTGCGGAACCAGTCCGGCTGATGCCGATAGGTGCCGTTCGCAACCGCAACAACGCCGGGCACACCCGGATAGGGATGCCAGACGAGCCTCGTCCCCCCTGCGCCATCCCCTTCAACGTCATCACGCTCCGGCTCAAACCGAAAGGCAGCATTTTCGTGATGCAGGGCATGGTACTCACGGCCGGAGAAGAAGGGACGGACATGAAGCGTCACGCCTGTCGCCTGATCACGGAGACGCCAGGACAAGACCACGGCCGACACATCGTGCGGCACGAACAATTCTTGTTCAATGACCGTGCCGTCCTCCAGGCAAAAGGTCCAGCGCGGCCATGGCTCCGGCTCAAAATTTTCAATCCTGCTCATCCCATCGGGATGCACCACATCCGGCATGTACCGCTGGGAGGACAGAGCGAAGGTCCCGGCCGGTGTTTCGACCCAGGCGTCACACCCATTGACCAGCACCATGCGGCCGGCAGGCGGAGTCAGCGCCGCCAACAAAAGCGCGTGGTACCGCCGTGTCCTGATTCCGGAAACGGTCCCTGAGGCAAATCCGCCCAGGCCGTCGGCCTCAAGCCATTCCGCCTTCAGGTCCATGCGCTCTGCTGTCACGGTTGGAGCTCCCTTGGGCCTCACAGCACCACGGCTTCACGGTAACAACACCGCAACAAGACTGGACAGGTGATTGAGAATCATCTCGGCGTTGGGAGAGACTCAATGCCATCATACCGCATCATCGACAAACACGCAGCAGAAACAGCTTCCTGACACAGGAGCACAACGTACCGCGCAGTGGGGAGGGAACCGCAAGCGAGCGTGCCATCCATGAAGAATGAAGCAGGTGGGGC
>SCVQ01000223.1 GCA_004296865.1 Nitrospirota bacterium | reverse complement strand
ACGTGCAGTCCGACTTGGCGATCGCCGCTTCGAAGGGATACAGGTTCACAACGACCACATCGATGGGGCCAATCCCCTGTTGCTGCATCTCGGCGACGTGCTTGGGAACCGAGCGTCGGCCCAGGAGGCCGCCGTGAATCTTCGGATGCAGGGTCTTGACCCGGCCATCCAGGATTTCAGGAGATCCGGTATAGGCGGCCACGTCGGTCACGGCGACACCGGCCTCCCGCAAGGTCTTGGCCGTCCCGCCCGTGGAGAGAATTTCAGCGCCCAACGAAACCAGCCCCTTGGCCATTTCGACAACGCCGGTCTTATCTGACACGCTGATTAATGCCCGCTTGACCCCGCCCATTGCTCAATCCCCCGTATTACGCCGTCCGTACCAACGCCCATCCGCTGAAAAGCGGCGTCAGAATAGCAGATCAATCTCGCAGAGTTCAAGACAACCGGCTGCCAGCAGATTTTGAGGCTTGGCTTGCATTGACCCCGGCAGTTCTAACGCCGTGAGGCCATTCAAATCTGACCATGGGTGGCGTGGCTGACCCCTCACTGCGTGCTCGCTATTTCATCGTCAGCCTACTAGGGAGCTGCCAGGCTGCCCTTCACTGCGCGCATCGAGCGAGCACATTCTAATCGTACGGGTTCTGCGAGCAAAAGGACAGCCTGGTTGCTCCCTACTTCCTCTTCCTTCTGAGGCCGCGCGTTGCGCGAGGTGCGCGACGCGACGGATAAGGAGCGTCACGTTTGCGCACGCCGGCGAGTGGTGAGCCGGCCGTGGCTTCCGAGGGATTAGCCATGCCACCCCTCCTGCCATCCCTTTTCATTGACATCCTGCTGGACTCCGACTACAATTGGTCACGAGGTTTCCCCCCGTGTCTTCCCAATTCGTTCATCTTCACCTGCATACCCAATACAGCCTCCTGGACGGGGCCAATCAGATTGACCCGCTCATCCAGCAGGTCAAGAGATTCGGCATGCCGGCGGTCGCGATCACCGACCACGGCAACATGTTCGGCGCGGTGGAGTTTTACCAAAAGGCGAAGGCCGGGGGCGTCAAACCCATCATCGGCTGCGAAGCGTATCTGGCCCCCGGCAGCCGGCTGAGCAAGGAAGGCCATCTCGCCCACAACGACTACTACCACCTGATTCTTCTGGCCGCCAACAAGACCGGGTATCAGAATCTGATCAAGCTGGTCAGCAAGGCCTACCTGGAGGGCTTCTACTACAAGCCGCGGATGGACAAGGACCTGCTGGCGCAACATCATGAAGGACTCATCGCCCTCTCCGGCTGCTTGAGCGGCGAGGTGTCCTACCTCATCGGTCAGAAAGACCTGGAGGGAGCCACCAAGGCTGCGGGGGAATATCAGGAGATCTTCGGGAAAGGCCGGTACTACCTGGAAATCCAGGCCAACGGGTTGGAGCACCAACGCATCGCCAATCGCGGACTGGTTGAGATTCACAAGAAGCTGGGCATCCCTCTGGCCGGCACCAATGACTGCCACTATCTCAAGAAGGAAGATGTCCACCCCCACGATGTCATGCTCTGCCTCCAGACCGGCAAGACGATCAACGAACCCAACCGGCTCAAGTTCGACACGGACCAGCTCTACGTCAAGTCCACGGATGAAATGACGGCGGAATTTTCCGAACTGCCCGACGCGATTCGCAACACGTGCCGGATCGCCGACGAATGCGACCTCGATCTGACGTTGAACAAACCCTACCTGCCCGAGTACCGCGTACCCGACGGCTTCACGAGGGAAACCTATTTGGAACAGCTGGCCGTGAAAGGCTTGGCCGATCGGCTGCGCGAGCGGCCCAGCACCCTCCTGCCGGAGTCCTACGAACTGCGCCTGCGTGAAGAACTCTACGTCATCACCGCGATGGGTTTTGCCGGCTACTTCCTGATCGTCTGGGACATCATCAAGTTTGCCCGCTCCCGGGGCATCCCGGTCGGGCCTGGCCGTGGGTCGGCCGCCGGCAGCCTGGTGGCCTATGCCCTCCGCATCACCGACCTGGACCCGCTCGTCTATGACCTGTTGTTCGAGCGCTTTCTGAACAAGGAACGGATTTCCCTCCCGGACATCGACATGGACTTCTGCATGGACCGCCGCGGCGAGGTGATCAACTACGTCATCGACAAGTACGGATCGGACCACGTCTGCCAGATCATTACGTTTGGGACGCTCGGCGCGAAGGCCGCGATCCGTGACGTCGGGCGCGTGATGGAGATCCCCTATGCGGAAGTGGATCGCGTCGCCAAGCTGGTCCCCAACGACCTGAAGATGACCCTGGAAAAAGCCCTGCTCCAGGAACCCCGTCTGAAAGAACTGACCGAGACCGACCCCAAGATCGCCGAGTTGATGACGATTGCCCGCTCCCTCGAGGGGCTGGCCAGGCACGCCTCCACCCACGCGGCCGGCGTGGTGATCTCCCAGCAGCCGCTCACCGACCATGTCCCCCTCTACAAAGGAGCCAACGACGAAATCGTCACCCAATATTCCATGGGGGACGTGGAAAAAGTCGGGCTCGTCAAGTTCGACTTTTTAGGTCTCAAGACTCTGACGATGATCCACTATGCGGTGAATTTGATCAATGCCCGCAAAGGGACACAGGCCCCGCTCGACATCGAGCAGATTCCGTTGGACGATCCGGCCACCTATGCGTTGCTGGCCTCGGGCCACACCACCGGGGTGTTCCAGTTGGAGAGCTCCGGCATGCGGGACCTCCTCACCGGCCTCAAGCCGGACCGATTCGAGGACATCATCGCGATCATCGCCCTCTACCGCCCCGGCCCCATGGACCTGATCCCGGACTTCATCAAACGCAAGCAAGGCAAGATCCCGATCGCCTACGAGGTCCCGGAACTGGAGCCCATCCTGAAGGAGACCTATGGGGTCATCGTCTACC
>SCVQ01000222.1 GCA_004296865.1 Nitrospirota bacterium | reverse complement strand
GCTCCCGAGTCATTCCCGGCTTGCGAGCGATACCGGCGACGATGACCACGACCGACGAGTCCACCGTCTCGTCGTAGCGATTCGTCCCCCGAATTCGAGCGTCATAGCCGCACACCGGACCGGCCTGCGACAGATCCAAGGCTTTGCCCTGCGGAAGCCCATCGACTGCATCGACCAGCACCACCTCGTAGCAATTGTTCTCTACGAGGCGGTGCGCAACCGCGCCTCCGACCTGGCCTGCACCCACGATGGTAATTTTCGGTCGTCCCATTGCTCGACTGTTGTCCCCGGCTTCAGTGATCCGGCACGCTGTCGTCCCCGAGACCTACCGTTTCAGATGGGGTACTCGCCCGGTCGGTGGCTCTTTCCCCGTACCCATGACATCGACATCAAGAAATCGAGAAAGATGTCATGACCGCTCCCCACCAAAATTTGCAACCCACGCTGAACCGCACAGAAGGAGCCCCAGGGCCTTGTTCGTCAGAACCGCGGGCGTACCGTTTCCTGAGGTACGTTCGGCAGTGTCACGGCATCATCCCCATGCCGTGCATCGGGCCGCTCCCTCTGAAATGTTCCATGCGCTCCCGGAGCAGGGTTTTGAATTTCTCGTGCTGCTCGTCGTTCAGGGCCTCGCGCAGCTCGAGCAGCGCATCAATCCGGTACTGCATGAGGTCGGTCTGAAGGGCGCCGATCTCTTTGACCTTGTTCTTGAGCGCCTCACGGTCCGGTTTCTTCTGATCCAACAGCGCACCTAATTCCACCTCGGCTACTCGGATATCCGCCTGCTTCTTGATGGTGACTTCTCGATAGTCGGTCTCGATGGGCTTCAGCGCCTCCACTTGCTCCGGTTTCAGGTGCAACTCCTCTTTCAGCTCAAGCAGCGACATAGCGGTTGCAGGCGAAGCTGAGCGAGGTGAAGACCGAACTCCGGCGACGCCTGCACGACCCCATCCCGGAAGTGGGCACGTGGCTGCGCTCGGTGGTCGGTGGACACCTCCGCTATTACGGGGTGCCCATGAACAGCCCGGCGCTGTCCATGTTTCGGTTTCAGGTGGGCTGGCTTTGGCATCGCGCCCTGTCGCGGCGCAGCCACATGGGCAGAGTCCTCTGGGACCGGATGCGGCGGCTCATTGAGCGCTGGTTGCCCCCTGTCCGCATCTGTCACCCCTATCCCCTGAGGCGACTTGGCGTCATCACCTGAGGCAAGAGCCGGATGCGCGAAAGCCGCTCGTCCGGATCTGTGGAGGGGGTTATGAGTAACCATGATTCCTACTCCGACTCGTGTTCGTTCCCGTGGAGTATTCCACGGAGGGAGCCACTCATTCAAAATTCAACGGACTTTAGCCTAACCTCCAGAGTTAAGGCCAAGAGGGATTCCTTGCCGCAGGCCAGACATTTATAGTCGTACATGGGCATTTCTCCACCCCTGGGAATTGACAATTGACGATCTCAAGAATTGTCGATTGGATGATTGTCGGAATTGACGATTCGAGGTGCGCAGATCTGCAATCCGTTAATCATCAATGACGCGATCGTCAACCCAACAACCACTCAATCATTCGACTCTTTTTGGAGCTAGGCCGTGGGAACCTCAAGCACGTATAGTTCGCCCTTCAGTCGCTCATGCTTATGAAGATCGCAATGGAATGCTGCCGGGCCGTTCGGCATCGATCCGGATGATCAACGTCTTGCCCGGGTTCACGTAGAATCCTCCTACCTCTTTCCCATACGTCATGATCTGGTCATCTTCTCCAGAGACTAAGAGGCCTAATAGACTCGCAAAGGCAAAACCATAGCGGACAGGATAAGGCTCGTCGTGTGGCTCCATGACAGCCACGGCCGTACCCTCCTCCGACCCATCCCCATGTACAGCCAGCGGTCGTCGGTTCACTCGGTCCATGCACCCCTCAGGCACCACGCGGCTTTCCCCCGGATTTCAGCGAACCCTTAGCCTTCCGCTCTCCCCACCGACTCACCACGCCGTCTCAACTGCGGTTCCCGACCTTGGGCGGCCCGATGGGCCAAGATGATCGAGCCAAATCTCGCCCCCCAGAGAACGCAACGGCAGCCCCACAGATCTTGAAATGCGTCCTCGATCAACTCGGGGACTGTGAGCCCACCGCAGCGGACGCAACCGCCGCGTCGAACGGAAGGCCCCCGTGTGGGCTGGGAGCGAATCATCGCGCGAGCGCAACGTCCTGCACGGCCCCCGGCATGCTCGCCGCAAGGCCAGCGTTGGGTAGGCTGAGCATGTACTCCCCTGGCGCTGCCTGATACAATCGCAGCGCTCCGCTCCGGCTCATGCGGTCAATCGCCAAGAACAGCTGATTCCATGGAAGATCTGGGCACGAAAAGACGAGTTGTTCGAGGTGACAGCCCGGTGTGCGCGAGACGAAATCGAAGATCCTGCGTTCCACGGTTTGCGGCATCGGCATCGCCTTCCTCCTGGTTCGCCGGCCTCCGCGAACGTGGATGATAGAAGCAATACCAGTGCCTCAGGAAATTGTTCTTTGTGGTAGAAGCTAAGCCATGGGGAACATGGGGGTATACTTGATGGCGGACCGTGCCGAGTGCCTGATGCTTCACCGTAGTTCTGTAGCAACATGCCCTTCTGCGGAGACCAGCGGGGCATTCTGCTACATCAAAACAAGCTCTCAGTGCGGTGGAACGATGCTCAGTTACAAATTATCTAACAGCTCTCCAATCTGACTTCTTCTCCAATGGCCGGCTCCCCGAGCTGTACGCCTTGCGAACTGTCAGATTTGAATTGGTAGATTCCCACGCCTGTACAGGCGGGGACTTCCTGCTGGATTAAACTTTCCCCCGGCCTTTCTTTCGGGCAATGGTTCACAGAGTTCTAAGGAATCGTGTCAGATGGACCCTTTCACCCATGGGTTGGGCAGTCCGTCGGCAGGTCATCCTCCTCGCCACGCCCCGAGGGAATCGCACGATGGCGGAGCACGCCC
>SCVQ01000021.1 GCA_004296865.1 Nitrospirota bacterium | reverse complement strand
CCAGAGAGCGGCCCATTCCGATAGCGCGCACCCTGTTTCTTGAGCACACCCGCGCCGGCCAGGTTGCGGCACAGGATCTCAATCCCCCGTATGCTGACATGGAGGCGCTTCGCCAATGCCGGAATTGTCCAGGAGCGGGAGCCGAGGGCCGTAAAGAGGTCCAGCTCGAGCGCGGTCAGCAACACACGTGGCAACCGATAGGCGAAAACCGCATCCCGAAACTCATCGAACCTGCGCATGGCCGGGACGCGTGTCATTGGCCCTGTCTCGCAACCCGGTCGACGACTATTGCGCTCTTCGGACTCATCATTCCTTGTTCTCGCCTTGCACTCGCCGCGCGCTAGCGCGCGGCGACCTGCTGCCGACACCACCGGATGACCTGCGCGATGTCATCTGGCTTCGCAAAGTCCACCGGACGCTGAAACGTCACCGCTACGTAGTCGTCGGTCATCTCGGTTTGCTCTTCGAACCCGGCGCCCAAGAATGTTTTTCTGACTTTCGAGACGATGGGTTGAAGATAGTACTTCACCTGTTTGGCCAGCTCATCCGAGCCCAAGTCCTCGGCCGTCCCGTCCGAGAGCAGGCTCTTGATGTCATCCATGTCCATGCCGGCCTGACAGATCAGGCGGCCGTCGGGGGTGATCTCCAGCAACCAGCCGTCATCCCCCAGTTCGAGGACCAGCGCTCCGCCCGGCTCCAACTCGTACAGTGCCGGCTCGACCTGACGCAAATTCGCGCGGGTCCGCTCCCATGCCGGTGACAAGGCTTGGGGCTCGCTCATGTGCGCAGCCCTCCGTGCAAGGATGCACTCGGCCCGGCCTGGGCGAGACGGGCCCGTAAGACTTCCAGGCGCTTGGCGTTTTCTTCCAGCTTGGGCAGGTGGTATTTCCGATCCATTTGAACGACCTGTTCGAGCAGGTCGGCGGCGTCCTGGAGCCGGCCGAGTTCCTCATAGCACTGGACCATCACATAGCGCGCCCCGCCGGCGCGCAACTCATCGCCGCCCCGCTCGGCCACGGCCTGGCTCGTCCGGCAACAGGCCACCGCCTCGTCGTATTTGTGTTGCATCGCGTAGGTCCGGCCTATCATCCGCCACGCATCCGCGATGCCCCCCCGGTTGTCGAGCCGGCGCATCAACCTCAGGGACTGTTCGTAGTACCGCAGGGCCTCGTCGCACTGGCCCGTCTCGCGCGCCACCAGCCCCAGGTCGGAATAGAGCACCGCCAGCCCCGCCTCGTCACCGACCTTCTGCATGATGTCCAGCGCTTCCAGGTAATAGGCCCGTGCGCGGTCCCATTCACCGGCATCGGCACGGAGGTTGCCCAGGTTGGCCAGGGTCGTTCCGATGCCGCGATCGTCGCCCAGGATCTTCTGCAGCTCCAAGACCTCCTGATAGTAGACCTGCGCTCGTTCGCGACGGCCGCTGACGGCGCAGATATTGCCCAAGTTCCCCAGCGTGGCCGCCAGGGCCCGCCGGTCCCCGCTGAGCCGGTCGCACTCCAGGGCCTTGGCGTAACAGACATAGGCCTCGGTGTAGGAGCCGCGAGAAAAATGTTCGTTGCCGTGGCGGTTGAGTTGTTCGGAAGTGCTGTGGATCATGGCCGCAACCGTCACGCCTGCAGGGCTCGTTCCAGCGCAGCTTTC
>SCVQ01000221.1 GCA_004296865.1 Nitrospirota bacterium | reverse complement strand
CTCGTGCGTCACCAGGATCGCCAGCAACGTCCCCGCGAAGGGCAGACCCTTCCAGAGCACAGCCGGGTCGTTGATGAGAAACTGCCAGGCGCCGAGCAGCGGGCTCGTATTCGTTTGGTAGGCCCCGGCCCAGAGGGTCGTGAAGACCGTCGCCACGAAGAGCGCCAGAGGGACCGCCCAATCCGCACGTTGCCGCTGGTCCGGCCCCGGCTCGGCGACAAACGACGCGCCTTCGTCGAAGCGACCCAGATCGATCATGTCGAACTGATGATCGCGCTGGCGCCGGGGCTCCTGGCGTTCGTGGTCCATACTCAGGCTGCGCTCCCGAATGGATTATGCGCGACTTCCTCGGCCACTGTGGTGGCCGGCCCGTGACCGGGAAACAAAATGGTGCGGGGCGGCAGCGTCAACAGACGCCGGCGCACGGATTCCAGATGGACCGGGTAGAGCGAGAACGGATTGGCCCGCCCGATGGAGCCGGCAAACAGCGTGTCTCCAACGAAACAGATATCGTGGGGCCCCTGCTCCACTCGATAACAGGTGCCGCCCGGCGTATGGCCCGGTGTCGCCAGACAGCGGACGGTGCAACGTCCCACAGGAATCGTCCGTCCATCCTCCGGCGACGTCAACCGCTCTTTGGACGGGCGCCACGAGAGCAGCGGCTCATCGGCCCTCCCCAAGTAGACGGGCACAGGCCAACGGTCCAGGATGACGTGCAGCCCCTCGGCATGGTCGGCATGGCCGTGGGTCAAGCAGATCCCTGTGAGGCGGAGGCCCAGCCGCTGTAGGATCTCTAGCATAGCCGTGGGATTGTACGCCGTGTCGACGAAGAGGGCCTCGCCCGAATCATGTACCACATAACCCTTGACCGCATAGCCGCCGATGTCCCCCATCACGGTTTCCACGCTGACTCCGGCAGGCGTCCCCTCCGGTTCCCACCCGTCTAAAACGATTGCGGCCAATGCGGCGGGCTTCAGTCCGAGTCCCGCAGCCAACGCCTCGACCTCTTTGCGGACCGGCGTCCGGCTTCCGCGCTCGAGCGCTGCAATGTCGGTCTCAGGCAGACCGGTCTTTTGGGCCAATTCGCCCACGGCCAGCCCTTGCCCCATACGGGCTTTCTTGATGATGTCACAGAAGTCATCTTCAAGCGGCATAGTTCTGAACAGCTAGGAGCTTATGGCGAATGGCTTATGGCAAGAATTTGCCATCGGCTATCGGCCATACGCTATAAGCTCTTTCTCCATGCTTCGACCATGACTGTGTCCACATCCACCAGGATCACCGAGCGGAGCGAGTTGGGTTCGAAGGCTTTGATTGCCTGGACCATCAACGCAGCCGCCTCGGCATGAGCCACCCCGCCGACCCCCGTGCCCATGCCGGGGATCGCCAGCGAGGTAAAACCCCGCTCATCCGCCAGCAACAAGGCCGCCTTCGTGGCCTTGGCCACGTTCTGCGGATCGATCGTCATGGCCGGTCGCGGCATCGTCGGCGCATGGATAATCCCGGCAAAGCGAGTCTTTCCACCCGAGGTCAGCACGGCCGTTCCCACTGGGATCGGAGCCTGCTTGACCGCTTCCTGCTCCACTCCGATCCCGGCAGCCCGTTTGATGACTCTGGCCACCCCTCCTCCCATGATCCCTAGGCTATTGGCTGCGTTCACAATCGCCTGGGCCTCTACCTCAAGAATGTTGCCCTGCACGACGGTGATCTGCATAGGCTTGGCGTTCATTTTGCTTTGTCGGACACCTTGAAGAAGGGACTGAAGGCAGAACAATGTGCCTACCCTTCGCGCCCCCTATGAACCCTCCGTTCCTGTGCGATCTCCTCAAAGATCGCTGCAAGTGAGGAATCGCTCTTCCACGCTCCGCTGAGATCCAGGATCGACTGTGAGCTGTCTTCCTCCGAACCCGAAAGCAGCTCAACAGAGAGCAAGACTTGTGTTCCATCAGGGAAGGAAAGGGGCTGCTCCAACATAATAGTATTGCTGAGCACCGTGCCTTTGATTTTGATCGGTTGAGACATCGAAAATGTCCAGCCCTGCGCCATGATTGTTGAAACCTGCTGTCGCTTACCGTAGGAAGGACTGACGTGTCTGATCTATCTCGATTAGGATTTCGAGGTAGAGCCGCTGAGGAATTTAACTGCGTCTTTTGTGATCTGCTCAGCAGTCCGGCTGTTCGGTTGGAGTCTTTCGGCCCAAGAACGACCAGGATGAACGGTATCCCACGGGGATCGTTGTTGGTTGTACCTTCCCTTTCCCGGATCATGGTTTCCAAAACCATCGAGATGCTGATTCCACAATGGAGAGAACATGGTGATTAGCAACGACTCACCAAGCGGAATCCAAATGTCATCGACGATCAAGTACCGGCACCGGAAGTCCGCCAACTCAAGATTCTCGACCTGCTCGATCGATTCTGCGTGTTCACGCAATCGCCTGAAGAGAACTTCACCGGGAGTTTCTCCAAGACCATATCCTCCTTTTCGCGCACCGGGAGGAACTGCCTTTCCGACGTAGATTGGGGCAGCCCAACGATCATTTCGATTGTTCTTCGCAAGCTCACGATAGGCAGAAAATGGTCCCGCATAGTAGATCGCATAGATGCCGGCCCCTGTAAATGAATTTAGGGGCGGGAGTGGTTCGACGGGTCTTTCCAATAGGGCCTTGGTGACACTTTCACCCAGATTGGTTTTTTCGAGCGGATTGTACGGTTCGTCAGGCATAGAACTCCGGCCTCAAGGCTTTTGTATGATAACTGCTGATTCGTATAGGGTTGCATTGGTGCGAAGCCCCCTGCGCACCGAAGATTGTGTGATACTCGCTCCCACTCGTTTATCTCTGATACAGGGGATTCCCTCTAATTTAAATCCTTGCTGAACTGCTACCTCTCCAAGGATTTTGTCGACCTTAATTTCCATTCCCTGTATGATCGAGTTTCCGATAACGATTACTCCCGCTCCCTTCCGCTTCAGGACCCTCTTCAGAATAGCAAGGAATCGATAGCTATCGTTGAAGTATGCCGTCACATAATTTGCCCATCCCGGCCCACCGTAGGCACCGGCACCCTTTCGAGTTTCACGCAACTGCTTCAGGGTTCTTTCAAGATCACGGTGTTCAAAATTTAGCTCAATGTCCTGCCCATCTCGCACGGTTTGCCAATACTTCCCGAAGTTACCCGTTTCAAGTGTTCTCTGCTGTTCCGGGGATGAAATAAAGGAAAGCCAATACAACTGCGGCCTGGTGTTACGGACATAGTGATAGTTGTTCATGTACGGTGGCGAGGTAATCATCAAGTCCACCGATGCCGTGTCAAGCTGTTCATTGGCGGTAAGGAAGTTCGCGTTCACCACTCTACCGGCTCCAACCGTGTTCGTCTCGTTCTCTTTCACCTTCTCGCGAAGCCATGCAATGTCGGTCCGCATCTGGTGAAGCTTATGAAGCAAGACGGCCAGCACATCTGCGTCTTCGATCAACGGCTTTCCCGCCCCCGGCCGTGACCCTAGGCTGGGCTCGTATGTGTAGTTGGATACACTGACGATGATGGAACCTAAGGCAAGACGGAACAGCGTGGCAATGCGCTCATCGGGGATAGATGAAAAGAAGTCCAGTGCGTGCAACACTTGCCGCTCTACACGAGGGCTCAAGAACGGAATGCGCGTTTTCAGATTCGGTGCGCTAATTCGTTTAGGCGGGGCAACCGAGCGCCATACTTTTCCAGATCGTCGTGTTTCGTCTATCCATGCGTCGAATTGTTCCAGATTGATCCTGACCGTTTGGATTTTGGCCGTCGCCGCCAGCGACGGGTAGGGATTGATCTCAAAACCAATGGCGTCATGGCCGTTAAGAACAGCCTGTAGGAGTGTCGTTCCAACCCCGGCAAATGGATCAAGAACAAGCCTTCTAGCGCCTTGGTTGCCCGGATGAAGATAGGCAGCGCAGACGCTATCGACGAACGACGCCGAGAATCCGGCGATCCAAGGAACCCAACGGTGAACCGGGAGGATCTTGTTCTCTCCGAACGCGGGGTCCTTGAAAGCACTCCCGTTTCTTGAACCGTTGGAAGAAGCATGGAACAGTAAGCGCTGCTGTGCTAACGAGGAACTCTGATCTGCCTTGTACCCGGATTCCTCTTCGGCGATTCGCTGGTAGGGATCATGGCGGGTGCTACGTTTACTATTACGTTTACTATATCGAGGCGACGACGATGTTCTTGGCTCTTTCCTCAACGTACAGCCTCCATCGGAAGGGACAGGCAAGGAGGATTTGGCCATAGCGAGAGCAACCTGTCAATAGCAGTAATAACTCTGCTCTTCGTGAAGGGTCTCTGTATATGGCACACTGCTCTTTTCTCCTTCACACTCCAGTGGCCATGACAGGGACCGAGCGCTTTCGCCGGAGCGACATAGCCCCCACTCCTCTCCCTCCTCTTGCCGGCGGAAGGGATGAGATCAGAAGCTCCACTGCTGAAGGACAATCCAATCCTGCAAGGGGTGGCCAGGCTGATCCCCTAAACTGCGCGCGTCCAACGAGGGCCTTCTGAGGCCGCGCGTTGCGCGAGCACGAGGGATGAGCCTGGCCATCGCCCTTTTCACCTTCGTCACCCGCAGCATCCCCTACCCCTCCGACGGCAGTTTTATTTCCTTCACCTCTCCGAATCCCGACAACACCTGCGGCAGCGCGTCGGCCGATCCAGCCGCCAAGATTTTGAGTCGGTCAGGATGGAGATGTGTGCGTGCCGCCTGCAACAAATCGTCCTTCGTGAGCTTCACGACTTTGTCGCGCAGTTGCTGGAGAAAATCTTTGGGTAGGCCATCGTACTCCAGGCCGATCAAGCGGCTCACGATGGCGGAGGGGCTGGTGAAGGAAAAGACGAAGGAATTGACGAAGGCCTCCTTGGCCTCGCCGAGTTCGGCATCGGTGACCGGTTGCGCTTGCAGCCGTTCCACGTTGGCGATCAGCCGGCCGATCGCCTCCTTGGTGGACGCCAGCTTCGTTTCCGCGCGCATCAGCCAGACGCCCTGCTCGTGTACGCCGGCCCGCAACGCGCTGCCCACCGAATAGGCCAGGCCCTGCTTGGTGCGGACGTCATTGAAGAGCCGGCTTCGGAATGAGCTGCCTCCTAGAATGTCGTTCACAATGGATAGGGCCGGATAGTCCGGATCGTTTTCCTTGAGCGACAGGTGGCCCGCACGGAGGTGGGCCTGTGTCGTGCTTTTGCCCACAAACCGGACGATCCGTTCCCCATTGGGTCCGCTCGTTCCATGCTGCACCGCCGCCGCTTCGACCGGCGGAAGGACCAGCTCGGGGACATCGCCTTTCTGCCACGAGCCGAAGGTCTCGCGCAGCAGCGCCAGCATCGCCGTTGCCTGAAAGTCTCCCGTCACGCCGAGGATGATCCCGTTGGGATGCACGGTGCGGGTATGGAACGCGACGAGATCGTCCCGCGTGATGCACGTAATCGACTCGACCGTGCTCTCCCGCGCAAAGGGATGGGTCGGCCCATAGAGCAGTTTGGCGAACTCGCGCCCGGCGATGGATTGCGGCTGGTCCTGGCGCCGGCGGATGCCCTCGATCGCCTGGAGCTTGGCCAGTTCCACCCGCGTCGGATCGAAGGCCGGAGTCATGAGGATGTCGGCGAAGATCCTGAGCCCGCGCCCGATGTCCTTCTTCAGCACATCCAACATGGCGGACCCCGACTCGGTCCCGATCCCGACCGAAATCCCTGCGGCCAACTGCTCCAGTTCCTGGTCCACCTCTTCAGCGCCCATACGCGCGGTCCCGCCCGTCCGCATCGTCGCGCCGGCAATCCCGGCCAGGCCGACCTTGTCGGCGGAATCCAGCCAGGCGCCAGTCCGCATCGTGGCGGTGATCGTCACCAGGGGCAGTTCATGATCTTCCAGCAGGTAGACGACCAGGCCGTTGTCCAGCACCACTCGCTCCGGCTCGGGCGGATTGAAGGACACCGGCTCGAACGTCATTCGTCGCGGATCGGGCAGGTCCGATTGAGCCAAGGCTTGCAGCGGAGCAAGCCAGGCGATCAGGACGACGGCGATAAGAAACCGGACGGGCAGTCTCATCGAGAACCCTGCTTTGCGGTTGAAGCTGTGTCGGTCCGCTGCGGTTTCACCAACGTCGCCACCGTGCGGTTGGACTTCACCAGATACTGGGCCGCCACCCGCTGGATGTCGGCCGGCGTCACGGCGGCGATCCGGTCTCGCGCCTTCAACAGATACCGCCAGTCCTTGGCGAGGACCTGGAAAAAGGCCAGTTGCGAGGCCAAGCCGCTGTTGGAGCGCAGGGACCGGACCAGAGACGCGTCCAGATTGTTGAGGATCTTTTCCAATTCCTTTTGGGTCACTGGCTCGGTCTTCAACCGGTCCAACTCCTCCTCGATCGCGACTTCCAACTCCTGCGTCGTGTGCGGCGCCAGGGGCGCGGCGCTGATCACGAACAGGTTCGGGGCGCGGATGCCGGGAAAGCCGGAATCGGTCCCGATGGAAGCCGCCAGCCGCTTTTCCCGCACGAGCCGGTGGTGCAGCCGCGAGGTCACGCCTTCGGACAGCACCGAGTCCAGGACATCGACGA
>SCVQ01000220.1 GCA_004296865.1 Nitrospirota bacterium | reverse complement strand
ACATCCCCGGCGACCACCCCCCCCATCAAGGCATCGACTTCGTCCTGGCTTAAGATCTTTTCCATGTCACCCCGCTATAGGTCACGAGCTACGCTTCACGTCCTGGCTCATTGCACGACAAACTCGGTGAAATACACGGTTTTCACACCGGCATGGGGCAGCACGTTGTTTACCCGCTGCGTGAGCTCATCGCGGAGTTGAAACTTGCCCTGCGTGCTGCGCAAGCCGACGGAATCTTTGCTGGAGAGCAGAATCAGCACCGCATCCCGCACCTGGGGCAGACGGGCCGCCACGTCGCCCGACGCATCCGGCCGCTCCAACTCCAGCTTGACCGTCAGCTTCAAGTACCGCACATCGGGGGAATCGGCCAGGTTGACGATGAAGCTCTCCAAGTCATAGAGCGGAGCCGCCTCGACCTTGGCCCCTGCCCCCCCGTGGGTTTCGCCGGTGGTTTCGGCCTGCGCGGGATCCGGCGCAGGCTTCCCGTTGAGCTTGAAGAACGCGATGGTCCCGCCAAGACCGAGAAGCAAAGCGCCGGCACCGATCATGGCCACCAATTTCATGGAAACCCCCTTCGAGGGAGGCGCGGCGGCCTTCTCTTTCTCTTTTTCAACGACTTCTTCTGCCATAGAGACACCCCTTTGTTGATCGTCGCTCGTCGCGCGATGGATGTGCAATGGATGTGCCACGCATCCCGCGACAACGCGCCGAACTCCCGATTCCATAAGCTTGTCGATTCCCTCTGCTTTTCACCTCCTTCTCCCCATTGCTCCACTCATCGCCTGAGTCAAACCGCTGCCGTGCAGCCACCAAGTTGACAACGTCAGATGGCTGACGTGCTCATCAAGTTCTGCCGTCAAAATCAATCGGCCGGCAGGAGGGTCCTCCTGCCGGCCGATTTCTGCTCTCTCGAAGCACACCAGACCGCCAAAGGCCGGACCGGCGCTACGTCCGTTTACCGCTTAATATTGACCAATTCCTGCAACATTTCGTCAACAGTCGTGATCGCCTTGGAATTGGCCTGGAAGCCACGCTGGGCCGCGATCATGTTGATGAACTCTTCGCCCAAGTCCACGTTGGACAATTCCAACGAGTTGGAGGCGACCTTGCCCAAACCGGCGCTGTCAGGCGCGGCCTTGAGCGGCTGGCCCGAGTCGGCCGACTCGGCAAAGAGATTCTTGCCCGACCGGACAAGACCCAGCGGATTGGGAAACTTAGCCAAGGTCACCTGGGCCAGGGACCGGATCTGCCCGTTGGAAAACCGGCCGCTGATAACCCCCTTGGTGTCGACCAGGAAGGCTTGCAGCGAGCCTGCCCCGTAGCCGTCCTGCGTCTGGCTCACCAGTCCGTTCGGCGATCCGAATTGCGTCGTGCCGTCCAAACCTGTGGCCCCTGCCCCATCAGTGGTCTTGCTTGAGCCGAAGTTGTAGGTGATCGCCTGGTTGGCCGTGGCGCCGACGAAGTCGACTTGTGCCTTACCCACCACAGTCCCGGCGGTCCCTGCCGCTGTCCCGACATTATAGTTGATCACAACGCTCTCTCGGTCCAAGGCACCGGTCGTATCGAACGTCACCATGCCGGAAGCCACGCGCACGATTCCCAAGGTCGTGTCGATGTTGGCGGAATTATAGTTGGACGCCACC
>SCVQ01000219.1 GCA_004296865.1 Nitrospirota bacterium | reverse complement strand
CGATCGTGATCCATCGGCCGACAACGTTACAGCCAGCTTGGCAGCGCCCGGCCGCCGTCGCCCTCTGGGTCCTCCTGGCGCTTCACCGACCCGCCCCAGTGGACGCGCTGCAAGTCACCGGCCTCCAGACCCCTGAGAGCTTCCTGGCCGATCCCGCGGGCGAGCAGTACTTTATTTCCAATGCCAACGGCGACCCGGACATCAAGGACAACAATGGGTTCATCACCAAGCTGGACCGGGCCGGCGCCGTGGACAAGCTGCAGTTCATCCGCGGCGGAGACGGCGATATCACCCTGCACGCCCCGAAGGGCATGGCCATCGTCGGCCAGGTCCTCTACGTGGTCGATCTGGATACCTTGCGCGGATTCGACAAGCGCACCGGCCGGCCGGTCCTCGCCCTGTCGCTCACGCCCTACCATACGTCGCACGACGGGCAAAGCGTCTCGCTGACGGACGTCGCCTTTGACGGCAAGGGACTCCTCTATGCGTCGGACACGGAGGCCGATACGATCTATCGAATCGATACGACCAAGCACCATGCCGTGTCGGTGCTGGTGCGGGATGCGGCGCTGGCCGGACCGCGCGGCCTGGCGGTTCATCCCAAGACCGGCCACTTGATCGTGGCGAGTTGGCACAAGGGGAAAATCCTGGAGGTGACCCCGGACGGGAAGATCACCGAACTGGTGTCCAATGGATTTTTCTCGTCCCGGTTCCACAACCTGGACGGTGTGGACTTCGACAGTTGGGGCAACATGTACGTGTCGGACTTCACGGCCGGAAAAGTCTGGCGCATGAGGCCGGACCGGCATTTTGACGTCATCGCCGAATACCTGCCGTCCCCCGCGGACATCGGCGTGGACCGGGAGAATCACCTGATCCTGGTCCCCTATCATTACGGCAACGCCGCCGAAATGAATGGACTGGAGGCGCCCGTGCAGTCCGGCAAAAAGAAACGCACGCTGGCCGACTACGGCTTCTCCGGCCCGAGCGACCGCAAGCCCAACGACGGCAAGACCAAATAAGACCGGAGTCGCGGCAGAAAGGATGCCATCGCACGGCTATGAGCACATGCGTCTATTGTCATGAGCGGAAAGGCAAGCGCCCCTGCCCGGCGCTCGGCGGGGAGACGGGCGGCGTCATCTGCAGCCAGTGCTGCGGCGAGCACCGCGTGCTCCGCATCGCCTGCCCCTCCGACTGCGTCTACCTGGACGCCAACAGCGCCTACCAGCAGAAACGGGCCGGCGAACGCTTCGCCCTCGCACGCCGCGAGTTCTACCGGGAATTGGTCGCGTGGGGGGGAGACAAGGCGGCCGCGCTGTTCAACCTGATCGAGGGGATCGCGTTCAGCTACTTTCAGGGACGTCGGGACGGACAGGATGCCGAGGTGATCGCGGCCATCCAGGCGCTCCGGCGCACCCTCAGTCCGCTGCACATCCCGGCCGCCCCCCTGCCGGTTTTTGCAGAGCACATGAAGAAGGAGTACGAGACCTTCGCCAAGCAACAGCCGCAACAGGCGCTCGATGCGTCCACCGCGACCGAAGCCCTCGATCGGGCGCTTGCGTTCGTCACCGAGTTTTCAGGCCAGGGTTTGCAGTCGCAACGATTCCTGACCGGCTTGATCGGCTACATCCGCGCCTATCACCCGGAAGTTGCCGAACAGCTCTCCAAGCACTTTGAAGGGGGACGGATCGTGCTGCCCGGTCAGTTCGCACCGGGCCCTGCAGAGCCTCCCGGCCACCTGCATGCCGGCCACCAGCACACCCACGACCACACCTGCCGGCACTGACGCGACGCGTCCGACTTGTTCGACGGCCTACCTGGTGAACTCGCAGAAGCCGAGGTACCGGCACAGGAACTTGTTGTTTTCGCTGCTGGCGACGATGCGCTGCGTGTGCTTATCGAACGTGACCCAGTTCTTGTCGGGTCCTTCGCCCCAGGTGGCCGTGACAGTCTTCTCGTCCTGCGTCAGCTCGGTGGGACGCCCGTTCCGCGCCACGATTTTGTCGTAGGCTTCCTGGTGCACGCACCCGCTCAAAAGCCCCGCCAAGCACAGGCTCAGCACCCCTGTTCTCCACATACCCCCTCCCCCTTCGAAGGGAACAAACGCCCGGCCGGACCCTTCACCCGGAAACGCGCTCACAGAACCGCTTCGCAATCGCTACTCGCGCTACTCGACGATCGTCACGGTCATTTCGACGCGTTCCGTGGGGTTGTCCTTTGCGTCTCTCGGCAGGGTGACGATTTTATCCGCCACGCCGATCCCCCGCACCACTTGCCCGAACGCGGTGTACTTGCGGTCCAGGAAGAGCGAGTCCTCCACGACGATGAAGAACTGTGAGCCCGCGCTGTCCGGGTCCGTCGAGCGGGCCATCGACACGATGCCCCGCTTATGCGGGGTTTCGTTGAACTCGGCCTTGATGGTGTAGCCGGGCCCGCCGGTCCCATACAGCTCCTTCTTCACATAGTCCTTGGTGTTGGGATCACCGCCCTGGATCATGAAGCCCGGAATCACGCGGTGAAAGATCGTGCCGTTGTAAAAACCCGACTTGGCCAGCTTGACGAAGTTCTCCATGTGCTTGGGCGCAAGATCGGCAAAGAACTTGATCTCCATTTCGCCGTACTTGGTTTTGACGATCGCCCGGGGCTCCTTCTTGCCCACGGCCGGCGCGGCCTGGGGCTCTGCCTTGTCCGCGGCCACGGCCGTCCCCGACATCCCCACCATCCCCACTATGGCGGTCACCGCCAGCACGCCGATCGCTAGTGCCGCACCCATTCGCTCAGCTTGTCTCCGCATCACGTCCTCCTACCGTTATACCGTCCCGATCACGCTTGGCTCACCTGTTGGAGCGCCTGTTTGGCGGCCATCTGTTCCGCCTCTTTTTTCGTCCGCCCGACCCCCGTTCCAAGCACCTCACCCCGGATCGCCACCTGCACCTCGAAGGTCTTGTGGTGGTCCGGCCCGGACTCCCGCACCGTCACATACTGGGGCAATACGTCGAACCGCTTCTGGCACCATTCCTGAAGCCGCGTCTTGTCGTCGCCGGCCGCCTCCCCGCGACCCTCCTGGA
The DNA here is from genome assembly GCA_004296865.1 of Nitrospirota bacterium. Classification (GTDB taxonomy): domain Bacteria; phylum Nitrospirota; class Nitrospiria; order Nitrospirales; family Nitrospiraceae; genus SCVQ01. Next base: position 18,945 of record SCVQ01000219.1, on the reverse strand, counting down.
TCTTTTCGAGGTCTTGGGCAAAGACCCGGAGCGTGAAGTCCCGCGCCGGCTCCAGGCCTCCATCCAGGTAGATGGCTGCAATGAGGGCCTCCAGCGCATTGGCCAGCAGCGAGCTTTTCTCGCGCCCCCTGGTCAACTCTTCCCCCCGCCCCAGCCGCAGCAGGGCCCCCAGTTCCAATCCCCTGGCGGCCTTGGCCAGCGAGACTTCGCTCACCAGTCCGGCTTTCAGCTTCGAGAGTTCCCCTTCGGTAAAGCTCGGGCAAACTCGCGCCACGTGCTCGCTGACGATCAGCGAGAGGACCGCGTCGCCCAAGAACTCGAGCCGCTCGTTGTCCTGACCGCGCGCCGCCTTGTCCGGCCCCTTGGCCTCATTGATATGGGATGTGTGGGTAAGCGCTTCGTCGAGGAGTCGAGGCTGGCGGAACACGTAGCCGATCCGCTGTTGCGCTTCGTCGGTGAAAGAACGCGCCATCGTGCCACCGTCGCGTCCGCCGCGCGCAGTCGTCGCGCCGCGGACGTTCAGGAATCCAGCCGCTTGAACAACACACAGGCGTTCACCCCGCCGAACCCGAAGGAGTTCGACAGCGCGACATTCACCGCCGCCTCGCGCGCCTTGCCCGGCACGTAGTCGAGGTCGCACTCGGGATCGGGCTGTTCCAAATTCATGGTCGGCGGCACCACCCCGCGGTGGATCGCCAGGATGCTGAAGACCGCTTCGATCCCGCCGGCCGCCCCGAGGAGGTGTCCGGTCATGGACTTGGTCGAACTGACCGGAATGCGGTAGGCGCGGTCGCCGAATACGCGCTTGATGGCCTGAGTCTCGATCTTGTCGGCGAAGGTGGAGGTGCCGTGGGCATTGATATAGCCAACCGCGTCCTTGGCAATGCCGGCGTCCTTGATCGCCAGTTCCATGCACCGGACCGCCCCCTCGCCGTCATCGGGCGGCGCGGTGATGTGATAGGCGTCGGCGTTCATGGCGTAGCCGACGACTTCCGCATAGATCCGCGCCCCGCGGCGGCGGGCTGTTTCCAATTCTTCCAGTACCAGCACGCCCGCCCCTTCCCCGATCACGAAGCCGTCCCGGTCCTTGTCAAACGGCCGGCTGGCGCGGGTGGGGTCCTCGTTGCGGCGGGACAGTGCCCGCGCAGACGCAAAGCCGGCCACTGCCAGCGGCGTGATCGTCGATTCCGTTCCCCCGGCCAGCATCGCATCCGCCTCGCCCCGCTGGATGATGCGAAAGGCATCGCCGATGCAGTGATTGCCGGTCGCGCAGGCCGTGACCGCGCAGGAGTTGGGGCCCTTCGCTCCCAGCCGGATGGCCACCTGCCCCGACGCCAGGTTGATGATGACCATGGGGATGAAGAAGGGCGAGATCCGATCGGGCCCCTTCTCCAACAACACCTTGTGATAATGTTCGATCGCGGGCAGCCCGCCGATGCCGGCGCCGATGTAGACCCCGACCCGCTCGGCATTCTCGGCGGTCACTTTCAAGGCCGCATCATCCACCGCCAGTTGGCTGGCGCCAACGGCATAGTGGATGAACGTATCCATCTTTTTGATTTCTTTTTTCTCGATGAAGTCGGCGGGATCGAAGTCCTTGACCTCCCCTGCGATCTGGACGGGGAAGTCGGCAGGATCGAACCGGGTGATGCGGGCGATGCCGGAGGTCGCCGCGCAGAGAGCCTGCCAGGTTTTTTCGACACCGGTTCCCAGGGGCGTGATCAGCCCCAGCCCGGTCACCACCACCCGTCTTGTCAGATGCTCGCCCATCGTCAGCCGCTCGCCGGGCTACATTTTCTCCTTGATGTACTCGATGGCGCGCCCCACCGTGAGGATCTTCTCCGCATCCTCATCGGGGATTTCAATGTCGAATTCTTCTTCGAACGCCATCACGAGCTCGACGGTATCGAGGGAGTCCGCCCCCAGATCATCGACAAACGAGGCCTCCGTGACCACTTCATCCTCTTCCACCCCGAGCTGCTCGGCGATGATTTTCTTGATCCGATCCTCTACCGCCATCGGTTTTTTAACCTCCTCACCCATGCTCGACCTCCTTCTGTTCTCTTCCTCAAAACGCTTACGCCGGAAAGCCGCCGGAAAGCCGGCCTCCCGATCGCTACGTATTCAACACCAAGTCTGGGGCGGCGCCGTCGTCATGCCATCAACATCCCGCCGTTGACGTGCAGCACCTGCCCGGTGATATACCCCGCCTCGTCCGACGCCAGGAAACGGACCGCCTCGGCGATGTCCGCCGGCCGGCCCAGCCGGCCCAGCGGAATCTGCTTCTGCAACGTCTCCTTCACCTCCGCCGACAGCCCCTGGGTCATGGCGGTGTCGATGAAGCCCGGCGCCACGGCGTTCACCGTCACCATCCGGCTCGCATATTCCCGGGCCACGCTCTTCGTAAATCCGATCACGGCCGCCTTGGAGGCGGCGTAGTTGGCCTGTCCCGCATTGCCCATCGCCCCCACAATCGAGGCGATATTGACGATCCGGCCGGAGCGCTGCTTGGTCATCGGCTGCAGCGCCGCCTTCGTGCAGTGGAACGTGCCGTTGAGATTGACCTGCAACACCAGGTTCCAGTCCTCTTCCTTCATCCGGAGCAACAGCCCGTCCCGCGTGATCCCGGCATTGTTGACCAGAATGTCGATCTTCCCCCATTCCTTGAGGACCTGATCGACCATGCCCTTGGCGTCGTTCCAGTCCGCCACGTTGACCTTGACGTTGAGGGCCTTCCGGCCAAGCTGGGTGATGGCCGCCACGGCCTCCTGGGACCGCCCCGGGTCCAAATCCGCCACGACGACGTCGGCGCCGGCCCGCGCCAGCGTCTCCGCGATGGCCCGTCCGATTCCCTGGGCCGCACCGGTGACAATCGCAACTTTTCCTTCGAGTGACATGCGCTCAATCCTCGTCGTATATGAATCGTATCTCGTGAAGCGTCGTTCGTTTCACGCTTCACGCTTCACGCTTAACGCGTTCAGCGTCGCTTCCAACGACTTGGGGTCCTGCACGTTCAAGATCGCGGCGTCGGGCACGATCCGTTTGATCAACCCCGCCAAGACGGTGCCGGGGCCGACCTCGATGAAGGTCGTCACCCCCAATCCGCGCATGACGGCGACCGATTCTTCCCACCGCACCGGGGAGGGTAACTGCCGCACCAGCGACGCCTGCACGGCCGCCGCCGACCGCAAGGGCTTGGCCTCGGCATTGTTGATCAGCGGCACCGCCAGATCCGACCACGCCACCGCGGCCACATCGCCGGCGAGTCGATCCGCCGCCTTCTGCATGAGCGGCGTATGGACCGGCACGCTGACGGGGAGCGGAATAGCCTTCCGGCACCCCTTGGCTTTTGCCAACTCGATCGCCCGTTCGACCGCCGCCTTCTCGCCGGCGATCACGATTTGCCCGGGGCAATTAAAGTTCGCCGGAGCCACCACACCGACCGTTGAAGCCTCGCGACAGGCCTCCCGCACCACGTCGGGAGCGAGCCCGAGAATCGCCGCAACCAGCCCGCTGCCGGACGGCACCGCCTCGGCCATGTACCGTCCCCGCTTCTGCACCAGCGACACGGCCGCGCCGAACGTCAGGCCCCCTGCCGCCACCAACGCCGAATATTCGCCGAGGCTGTGCCCGGCCACGGCGAGGGGACGAAGACCGAGCGGTTCGAGAAGCCGGAGAGCCGCAATGCTGGCTGTGAGCAAGGCGGGTTGCGTGTATTCGGTCAGGTTCAGACGGTCGGCAGGCCCCTCGAAACACAGCGCCGCGACATCGTACCCGAGGATCGCCCCTGCTTCTTCGTACACCGTCCGGACAAGCGGATAGGCCTCGTGCAGCGCCCGCCCCATCCCGACCGATTGAGACCCTTGGCCGGGGAAAACCAACCCAATGCCGGACCCCATAGGGGGGTATGATATGAGGGAATTGTTTTCCAATGTCAACGAGAAAAATCCTTGGAAGCTGTCAGCTATCAGCCGTCAGCGTTCAGTCTCAAGCTGACCCCATATATAATCCGCTCACTGGAAGCTGATAGCTGACAGCTGATAACTTTTCGTGTTACCAGCGGACCACGGCCGAGGCCCAGGTCAAGCCGGCCCCGAACGCTTCCATCAGCATCAGACTGCCGGCCCTGACCCGGCCGTCCCTGACCGCCTCGTCCAAGGCCAGCGGGATCGAGGCCGCAGACGTGTTGCCGTACCGATCCATATTGAGCACCACCTTCTCCATCGGCAGGCCCAGCCGCGTCGCCACCGCCTTGATGATCCGGATGTTGGCCTGGTGCGGCACATACAGGTCCAGATCGTCCACGGTCAGCTTGTTTGCCGCCAACGCTTCTCGCGCCGCCTCTTCCAAGGTCTTGACGGCTACTTTGAACGTCTCGTTCCCTTTCATCTTGATGTACTGCAGACCCTCGGCCAGCATCTTCTCCGTCGGAGGCACCCGCGACCCGCCGCCCGGCACGCAGATCAGATCCCAGAGCGTCCCGTCGGCATGCAAATGGGACGAGAGAATGCCCCGGTCTCCCTCGGAGGGACTCAACACCGCCGCGCCCGCTCCATCGCCGAACAACACGCAGGTGTTCCGGTCCGCCCAGTCGGTCAACATCGACATGACTTCGGTCCCGATCACCAACACGTGACGCGAGCCGGTCTTGATATAGGCATCGCCGATGCCCAGGGCGTAGACAAAGCCGCAGCACGCCGCCGAGAGGTCGCAGGCGGCCGCGCGCGTGGCGCCAAGCCGGTGTTGGATCAAGCAGGCGGTGGAGGGCAGCGGGGAATCGCCGGTGCAGGTCGCGACCAGAATCAGATCCAGATCGGCCGCCGTAATGCCCGCCGCCGCCAGCGCGCGTTCGGCAGCTTTCGTCCCCAGGTCGGAGGCCGCCTCGCCCGGCGCCGCAATCCGCCGCTCCCGAATCCCGGTCCGCTCCACGATCCAGGCATCCGACGTCGCCACCATCCGCTCCAGGTCCGCATTGGTCAGGACCCGCTCCGGCACATAGGAGCCGGTGCCCGCAATGCAAGCCCTCATGCCGGCGCCTCTTCCTTGCCCGGTTTGGCAAGCAGGGCAAGGCTCTCTTCGATGTCCCGCCGGATCAGTTCGTTGAGCGAGCTTTCGGCCAGTCCCTTGGCGCGCCGGACGGCGTTTTTGATCGCTTTGGGCGAGGAGCGGCCATGGCAGATGATGGTGATGCCGTTGACGCCGAGCAGCGGCGCGCCGCCAAACTCCGCATAGTCCATTTGTCGGCGAAGGCGCAGCAGCGGGCCGGCCAGAAACAGATACGAGAGACGCCCCAGGAAGGACCCGGCAATCTCCTTCATCAACAGCTTTTTGATGGTGTCCGCCAAGCCCTCCGAGATTTTGAGCGCGACGTTCCCGATGAACCCGTCGCACACGATCACATCGGCCTCTCCGCCGTAGACGTCCCGGCCTTCCACGTTGCCGATGAAATTGATCGGGCTGGCCTTGAGCAACTTGAAGGCTTCTTTCGTCAGCTCGTTGCCCTTGCTCTCCTCTTCGCCGATGCTCAGCAGCCCGAGCCGCGGATTGGGCTTGCCGAACACGTGCTTGCCGTATTCGTTGCCCATCAGCCCGAACTGATACAGGTGTTGCGCGGTGCAGTCCACATTGGCCCCGGCATCCAGCATCACCGCCGTCCCGGCCAGCGTCGGCAGGGTGACCGCGATGGCCGGCCGCTCGACGCCCTTGATGACGCCCAGGATGAAAAACGCCGCCACCATGCTGGCGCCGGTGTTGCCGGCGCTGACGACCGCGCTCGCCTCGCCGCGTTTGACCAGTTCCGTCGCGACCCAGATGGAGGAGTCCCGCTTTTTGCGGGCCACCTGTGACGGGGGTTCGTGCATGTCCACCGTCTGGGGCGCGTGGCGAACCGTGAGGCGTGGATCGGCGCACCCCAGGCGACGCAACTGTTCGTTGATCCGGGCTTCATCCCCGACCAGGATGACCTCAAGATCCAACTCGTTGACCGCCTGCAAGGCGCCTTCGACGTTCGGGGCGGGACCGTGATCCCCGCCCATCGCATCAACCGCGATTTTCATCGGATACCAGAGGCCACAACGACTGCAGGCAATCCTAGGCTTCTTCGACGGCGATGACCGCCTTGCCTTTGTAGGTGCCGCAACTGAGGCAGGTGTAGTGCGGAAGCTTGGGCTCATGGCATTGCGGACAGACCGACATGCCGGGCGGCGTAATTTTCGATTTGCTCGTCCGCCGCTTGTCCCGCCGGGCCCTGGATAGTTTGTGTTTTGGATTTGGCATCGTCGTCCCTCACTCGCTCGGTTGCTTGTCGTTCCGATCCCGCTGCGTTTATCGCGGACGCGCGGTCTGGCCCCCCTGAAGCTTCTTCAAGACCGCAAACGGACTGTCTTGAGGTTCCTGCGAACACCCGCACTGACGCTCGTTTCGGTCCTGCCCGCACACCGGACAGAGCCCCAGGCAGTTCTCCCGGCAGAGGGGCTGCATCGGCGTCGCCAGGATGATCTGTTCCCGCAGCATCTCGGCCAAGTCCAATCGATCGCCGACGAGGTCGTACACGTCGTCGGCTTCGATCTCCGGCTCGTCCGGCTCCACCGTGTCACGCGATCCCGTCTCCGCTCGTCCGTACGCTCGGCTCGGCTTGGGCTGCTGCCTCGCCGGAGGCGTTTCACATCGATACTCGGCCGTAAACGGCAGTTCGACGGAATCCTCATAATCCGTCAGGCACCGGACGCATTGCCGCACGAACCTGCCGCGCAGGACGCCGGTCACATGCGCCCCCCCATCGGCTTGCGCGATCTCCACCGAGAGCGCCAGGACGCCCTTCACACGCGCGTCGTCCGGTCCCAAGGTCAACTCGTCCGGCTGGACCTCACACTCGACGCTGAGTCCCTCGGCTGGAATCTCGGACAGATGTGGGCTGGGCAGCGCCATCGGCCTCCCATCCTTCAACAGCAAGCCCATTTGATATACATGGCCCGCGCGCGGCAAGTCAAACCGATCGGGAACTCCCGCGGAACCGTCTTACCGCTCTTCCGCGTAGGCCAGCATGGCGATGGTGCGCGCCCGCTTGATCGCGATCGTCAGCTCGCGCTGATGCCCCATGCAGTTGCCAGAGATCCGGCGCGGCACAATGCGGCCCCGCTCCGTGAGAAAGCTTCTGAGCAGCCCCACGTCCTTATAGTCGATGGGCGCCTTGTCATGACAAAACCGGCAGACCCGCCGGCGCTGAAATAACCGTCCTCCTCCTCCTGCTCGCTCCACGCTTCTCCTCCGTTAGTGTGACGGCTCTTCGTACTCGTAGGGCTCATCCGCCTGACCGGCCTGGCCGGACTCGCCACCCGACTCCTGCCGCTTGGGCAGGAACGTGACGGTCTGGGCGACCACCTCGTGCTTGCTTCGCTTCTGGCCGTCTTCCGTTTCCCACCGGCGCTGCTGCAGCCGCCCGTCCACGATGACGCCATTGCCTTTATTGAGATACTGTCCGCAATGCTCCGCCTGCTTGCCGAACACCACGATGTCGACGTAACAGACCTCGTCTTTCAGTTCATCCCCCTGACGGAATTTCCGATTGACGGCCAGCCCGAAGCTGGTGACCGGGGTTCCGCTCGGCGTGTAGCGGAGCTCCGGATTCTTCGTAAGGTTCCCGATCAGGATGACCTTATTGAACCCTGTCACGCTCGGGCTCCTTGGCCTCGCCTGCCGGTTTCGGGGGCGCGGGCAATTCTTGCCGGATGGTCATGAACTTGATCACGGAGTCTTCGAGCCGGTACGAGCGCTCGAGCTCGCTTACGACTTGGCCCCCCGACTTGAAGTGGAAATAGACGAAGGTGCCCTTCCGTTCCCGCTTCACTTCGTAAGCCAGCTTTTTCTTGCCCCAGTTCTCAGACTTCAGGAGCGTGGCGCCGGATTTTTCCAGGACGCCCTTCATCTTGTCGATCAGCTTGTTGGTGTCTTCGTCGGGCAGGGACGTGCGGATGATAAAAATAGACTCGTAGAGCTGCATGCCGAAAACCTCCTCATGGACCATTACAAAACAAACATGGGCCCCAGGACCTGGCCTGGAGCGAGGTGCGGGAAGGCCCCGCAAAAGACTGCACCCTACCACAGCTCAGAACGGACTGTCAAATAAAAGGCGCGCGTGGCGGGAGCATAGGGACCATCTTGATCGCCCCGTCCCCCGCTTTCAGCAGCCTGCTTACACGTTGAAGCGAAAATGAACGATATCCGCTTCCTTGATCACGTAATCCTTGCCTTCCAGCCGAAGCAAGCCCTTTTCCTTGACGCGATCCTCCGAGCCACAGGCGATCAGATCATCGTAGTGGTACACCTCGGCCCGGATGAACCCGCGCTCCATGTCGGAGTGGATCTTACCCGCCGCTTGAGGGGCCTTGGTCCCCTTGGGAATCGGCCAGGCACGGGACTCGGTTTCGCCGGCGGTAAAAAACGTCGTGATATTCAACAGCGCATAGGCTTCGCGCGTCAGCCGCACGAGGCCGGATTCCGTCAATCCCATTTCCTTCAGATAGTCGGCCCGCTCGGCCTCCGGCAAAGACACCAGTTCCGCCTCCAACTGGCCGCAGATCGTCACCACCCGCGCCCCGCGCTTGTCGGCAAACTCGCGCACGGACCGGACCAGCGCCTCATCGGCCGCGGCCGTTTCCGAGACGTTGGCCACGAAGAGCACCGGCTTGGCAGAGAGCAACTGGCAGTCATCGAGCATAGCCCGTTCTTCCGGCGTGAAGGACAGATTTCCGAGCCACTCCCCCTTGTCGAGCCGATCCATGATCATCTGCACAAAGGACATCTCAGCCGCCGCTTTCTTATCGCCCGCCCGAACTTTCTTCTCCACCTTTTGCTTGCGGCGCTCGAGAGTTTCCAGATCGGCCAGCATCAATTCCGTTTCGATCGTGCCGATGTCGCGGAGGGGGTCCACGCTCCCCTCCACATGCACGACGTCGGTTCCGTGGAAGCAGCGGACCACGTGCACCAGGGCATCCACTTCCCGGATGTGACCGAGAAATTGATTGCCCAGTCCTTCTCCCTTGCTCGCCCCTTCGACGAGCCCGGCGATGTCGCGCACCTCCAACGTACTCGGGGTCTTCTTCTTCGAATGGAAGATCTCCACCAGCTTGTTCAGGCGAGGGTCCGGCACCGGCGCGATGCCGGTGTTCGGATCGACTGTCGCAAACGGATAATTGGCCGCGAGCGCGCTCCCGCCGACGAGCGCATTGAAGACGGTCGTCTTCCCCACATTCGGCAACCCGATCATTCCGCAACACAAACCCATAAACTACCGTGACCCGTGATGCGTGACGCGTAACGAGTTTCGCTCTCTCGTCACCGATCACCCCTCACTCGTCGTCCTCCTGTTTTTCTTTCACGTTAAAGCGATTCATCGCCGCCGCGACGCCCGCTGCCACCAGACATTCCAGCGCGTCACCCGCTTGGTCCAGCAGGCTATCGACTTGCCCACACTCGTCCGGGGAGAAAGGGGAGAGCACGTAGTCCGCCGCGTCATGGCCCGGAGCGGGTCGTCCAACACCGAGTTTCAGCCGGCAGAATTCATCTGAGCCCAGAGCGGCGATGATCGAGAGGACGCCGTTGTGTCCCCCGGCGCCACCGCGGCGTTTGATGCGAAGACGGCCCAGCGCCAAATCCAAGTCGTCGTGAACGACGACCAGGTCGGCCGGCCCTAACCCCAACTCGTCCAACAACGCCTTGACCGCCGGCCCGCTATGGTTCATCCAGGCGAGAGGCACGGCCAAGGTCACATCCGTCGCGGCCTCGCGCGGCCCGATCCGCCCGCGCCCCCATCTGGCCGATCCGGCAGGCCGAAGCGTCACCGACCACCGGACGGCAGCCCGCTCCACCGCCAGACAGCCGATGTTGTGCCGGGTCCGGACGTAGCGCTCGCCGGGGTTGCCGAGCCCGACAATCAGACGCAAAGCTACTTCTTCTTCTCCTCTTTGGCCTCTTTCTTCTCACCAGCCTTGGCGCCGGCGGCCGCTTCCTTCTTTTCGCCCTTCTCGCCGGCCTTAGCCTCACCAGGCGCGGCCGCCTTCTCGGCGCCTTCCGCCCCCTCTTCCTTGCCCTTACCGATGACCTCGGGCTCCTTGCCCGCCTCCACTCCCACGCCGCTGGTCAGCAGGGCTTCCAGCTTGGCATCGGAGATCGGAGCAGCAACGCTCACCACCATTTGTTCGGCATCATCCAGCACCTTGACGCCCTCGGCGCGCACCACCTCGCGGACGTGGATGCCCTGGCCGATGGCCAGATTCGACGCGTCCACCTCGATGGCATCCGGAATCGCGGCCGGAAGACATTCAATATGCAACTCGCGCAGATTGTGGTGAATGACGCCGCCTTCCTTGACTCCCGCCGGCATCCCACCCACGACGCTGACCGGCACCTTGACCCGAATGACCTTGCTCATCGAGACCTCGAAGAGGTCCACATGGAGCAAGTCGCCCGTCACCGGATCGACCTGATAGTCGCGCAGAAGCGCAGTCCGGTTGGCCTTCGCCGTCCCGCCGGTGATGCTCAGGGAGATGAGGGCGGTGCTGCCGGCATGGGCCCGCAAGGCCCGCGTCACGGTCTCCGGGTTCACGGTCAGCAGGAGACACTCCCCTTCTCCGTACAGCACGGCCGGAATCTTCCCGTTCCGCCGCAGTTGCCGCGCCGGCCCCTTGCCCGCCTTCTCCCGCACTTCAGCCGCCATGTCGAATCTCATGATCGTCCTCCCTCACGTCCCTGCTTGTTCTTTAGATCGTGTACAACTCTTTTCCCCGATTCGCTGCCCGCTCATGCCATCTCCATCCGCCCAAACCCGGTTCGAGGAATATCCCCGTGCACGGCGAGGGACCGAACCCGGATCGAACTCCATCAGGAGAAGAGCGAGCTGACCGACTCTTCTTCGTGAATGCGACTGATTGCTTCCCCTAACAGCGGCGCCACCGACAGGACCCGCAGCTTGGGACACCGTTGTTCCTTCCCGTTCAGCGGAATCGTGTTGGTCACCACCACCTCGGTCAAACACGACGACTGGAGCCGCTCCAGTGCCGGACCGGAGAGGACCGGGTGCGTGCAGCCGGCCCAGACCATCGTGGCTCCCTTGTCCGCACAGGCTTGCGCGCCTTGCACGATCGTCCCCGCCGTATCGATCATGTCGTCCAGCAGCAACGCGTTCCGTCCTGCGACGTCGCCGATGATGTTCATCACCTGGGCGTTGTTGGGTCCTTCGCGCCGTTTGTCGATGATCGCCAATTGCGCCTGGAGCCGCTTGGCAAACGCCCGCGCGCGCTCCACCCCCCCCGCATCCGGCGAGACCACGACCAGGTTCGAGCCGCCCCGCTTGCTGATGTAGTCCAACAGCACCGGGGCCGCATAGAGGTTATCCACCGGGATATTGAAGAAGCCCTGAATCTGGCCGGCGTGGAGATCCATCGTGAGTACGCGATCGGCCCCGGCGGTCGTGATCAGGTCCGCCATGAGCTTGGCGGTGATCGGCACGCGGGGCTGATCCTTGCGATCCTGCCTGGCGTAGCCAAAATAGGGAATGACGGCGGTGATCCGGTAGGCCGAGGAACGCTTCAGTGCGTCGATCATGATCAGCAGTTCCATGACCGAGGTGTTGACCGGAGGGCTGCATGACTGGATCAAGAAGACATCCGCGCCCCGCACGTTTTCCTCGATGTGGACGCGAATCTCCCCGTCGCTGAAGGAGGACACGGTTGCCGCCCCCAGCTCAATGCCCAAATGCCCGCCGATTTCCTTGGCCAGGGCCGGGTTCGAATTGCCGGAAAAGATTTTCAGTTCTTTATACATAGCGCCCTCCCACTGACCGGCGACCGCTCGCAACCCTCGGCTTTTTGCCCTGCCGCCAACCACGGGGTAAATAACTTGAAAAGAACATAGTACTGTATCGGAAAGCCAAGCGGCCTGTCAACCGACCGGAAGCGGGCGGGACGGTTCTTCCGAACAGGAGAGAGGGCCGGATCCGGCCCGACAGACAGAAGCCCGTCGGCCTTCGACCCGACCCACAACCGACTGGGCACGCACGGCCGCACCTTCGTCTCGAAAAATTCCAAACACGGTGGCGCCGCTGCCTGAGAGCAACGCCGCCTCAGCTCCCTGCGCCATCAATTCCGCCTTGATCGAGCCGAGTACGGCGTGGGTCGGGGCCAGCGCTTCTTCGAAATCGTTCTCCATCAGCGGGATCACGTCGTCCCACGACAGGGAGCTTTTGCCGGAGATCCGGCCGAGCGCCTCCGACAAGGGGCGCACCGCCTTACGCAAGCCGGCCAACCGCTCGTAGGCCCAGCGGGTCTCGATGGGAAACCCCGGATTGACCAGCACCACCCACCGCTTCCCGGTCAAGCCCAAGGGGGAGACGTCCTCCCCCCGGCCGCGCACCACCGCACAAGGCGCGAACAAAAAGAAGGGGACATCGCTGCCGATTGTCTGCCCCACGGCGGCCATCTCGCTTGCGGACCACCCGAGCCCAAGCAGACGATTCAACCCGATGATCGCGGCGGCAGCATCGCTGCTGCCCCCGCCCAGACCGCCCCCCATTGGAATCCGCTTGGCGATGTGCACATCCAAGCCGACCGACAACCCGGCCCGCTCCAACACGAGCGCGACCGCGCGGGCGACCAGATTGCGCCCGTCCGTCGGCAAGGTCGCCTCGTCGCAGGACAGCTTCAGCCCGTCGGAATCGGAGCGCAGCCGAAGTTGCAGCTCATCTTCCAACTCCACCGTCTGCATCAGCGACCAGAGATTGTGATAGCCGTCCGGCCGGCGATCCAGCACCCTGAGAATCAAGTTGACCTTCGCCGGCGCGAAAACCCGAACCTCCTTATTCGTCGTCACCATCCCCCCACGATCAATCCATCGGCAATCGACAATCCGCCATTCCTCAGTCCCGCCCTCCTTTGATGGCGTATTTATCCAGTCGGTAACGGAAGGACCGCGTGTTCAGGTGCAGCAGCCGGGCGGCTTTCTTCTTGACCCACTTGGCCCGCTCCAAAGCCTTGAGCAAAAGATCCTTTTCAAGGGTGCTGATCAACACCTCCAAATCCAGGCCGTCTGCGGGCAGGTCGGTCGGATAGGCCTGGACCGTCGCCACCGGACGGTGCAGCCAGCCCCGGATGTCTTCCTCCGTAATCTGCGGGCTTGAAGCAAAGGCCACGGCGCGTTCGATCAGGTTCTCCAACTCCCGCACATTGCCCCGCCACTCGTGGGCAACCAGCAACTGCATGGCCTCAGGGGTCAGCGCCAGCGCCGTTTTCCCGCTTCCGCGCGCAAACCGCTCCAGGAAATGCTGCGCCAAGAGCGGGATGTCGCCGCTACGGAGGCGCAGGGGCGGCAGCTGGATCGGGATGACATCCAGCCGGTAATACAGGTCTTCGCGGAACGTGCCCTCGGCCACCGCCTTTTCCAAATCCTTGTTGGTGGCCGCAATGATCCGCACATCCACCTTCACGTCGCGGGTTCCGCCGACCCGGCGAAACTCCCGTTCCTGAATGACTCGGAGAAGCTTGACCTGAGTCGCCGGGGAGGTCTCGCCAATCTCGTCCAGCAAGATGGTGCCCCCATCGGCCACTTCAAAGATTCCGGCCTTGTGGGCGACCGCGCCGGTAAAGGAGCCCTTCATGTGCCCGAATAACTCGCTCTCCAGGAGCGGCTCCGGCAACGCGCTGCAATTCACCGCGACGAAGGGCATCCGGCTCCGCGAACTGTTGTAATGAATGGCCCGGGCGATCAACTCTTTGCCCGTCCCGCTCTCCCCGCAGATCAGCACGTTGCTCTTGCTGTCCGCGACTTTCCTGACCATCTCGAAGACCTTTTGCATGGCCTCGCTTTGCCCGACGATTTGGGCGAATGACGCCTGGCTGGCCATCTCCCGCTTGAGCAGCATGTTCTCGGTCGAGAGCCGGCGCTTCTCCAGCGCATTGCGAATGATCAGCTGCACCTCGTCCACCTGAAACGGCTTCGTCAGGTAGTCGTAGGCGCCGCACTTCATGGCCTCCACGGCGGACTCGGTGGATGCGAAGGCCGTGATGACCAAGACGACGGTCTCAGACGAAGCCTTCTTGGCCGCCTTGAGCACCTCCAAGCCCCCCACCTTCGGCATCTTGAGGTCGGTGATGACGAGGTCAAACGGCTCTTTGCTGATCTGCTCGATGGCCTCATCCCCGTCGGCCGCCACCGCCACCTCGTACCCAGCCCGCTTGAGCATGATGCTCAACACATCCCGCATACTGCGCTCGTCGTCAACGATCAGGATCTTTTCCACGGTTCTCGACTCCATGGTTCCCGGCTCTCATGCCACAGCCGTGGGCCTGCTGAAGCCGCCACCGGCAAGCAGACCACAAAACATGTTCCTCTGCCCTCCTGGCTTTCCACTCGAATCCACCCGCCATGGAGATCGACGATGCGGTGCACGGCAGCGAGGCCGAGGCCGGACCCGCCTTTCTTGGTCGTGAAGAAGGGGAGAAAGATCTTGTCCAAGGCATCTTTCTTGATCCCTTCCCCCCTATCCTGAAATGTGACCTCGATCACGTCACCGCTTCGAGCGCCCGATCCGACACGGCGACGGCCGGTCTCAATGGTCAGACAGCCGCCGGTCGGCATCGCTTGGAACGCGTTGACTGAGAGATTCCAGAACACCTGCTTGACCTGATCCGGATCCACCTGGGCAACCATCGGACCGGCGCCAGGCCGAACGGTGAGGGTGAGGTTCTCCCGCGATTGGGCCTCGTGCCGGACCAAATCCAGCGTCTCCGCCAGCAACGCGTTGAGGTCGCATTCTTTCAGATTCAAGGCTGGCGGCCGCGCGTAGAGCAGGAATTCCGTGATGATCGCATCGAGTCGGGCGGTTTCCCGAACGGCAATGTCCATCAGCCGCGCATTCGTTTCCTCCAAGGACAGGTCCTTCCGCAACATCTGCATCGCCGCCGCCAGCGCGGCGAGGGGGTTACGAATCTCATGCGCCATGCCAGCCGACATTTCGCCGAGCGTCGCGAGCCATTCCCGGCGCCGCATCTCCTCTTCCATGTCCCGGATCTGAGTCAGGTCCTTGAACACCCCGACCAGGCCGGTCTGCACGCCGCTTTCGGTGAGAGGAGAAAGCGTCAGACCCAGCACGAGGCGGCTGCCGTCGGCCTTGCGTCCCTCGGCCTCGAACCGATACGGTGAGATCATCGTCGCGGGGTCCTGCCCGAACAGATCGCCCTGCTGCCAGTTGAACACCTCCCACCACAGCCGGTTGGCAGCCATCTCCCAGGAAAGGCCGGTGGCTTCCTGCGCCGCCCGGTTGAAGGAGGTGATCCGCCCCTCCTGGTCGGTGGTAAACAACCCGCTGCTGATACTCTGCACGACGTTCTGGTGGAACGCCTGCAGACGATGCAAACCCCGTTCTTTCTCAAGCAGGGACTGCCCCGTTCGTCTCAACTGCTCCGCCAGCTCGCCGCTGAGCAGCCCGACCATGACCAAGGCCAGTCCGTGCAACCCGAACATATGCAAGGTTTCCGCCATCGACAACCGGCCGGGAGGGAACCACCCCCCCGAAGCTAAGACACCGGACCACTGGATGCCGGCCACCAGTCCAAAGAGCAGGACGGCGACGCCCGTCATCACCAGCCCGCCCCGCCGCCTCAGAATCAAGCTCGCCAAGGCAACCGTGATCACATAGAGCGCCGAAAAAGGGCTTTCGACACCGCCGGTCTCGCCCACCAGCGCGGTTTCCAGCAGGAGATCCGTGCCGAGTTGGAAAGAGGCGCACCGGAGCAGACCCGAGGGACTGGTCAGCGAACGCAGCACCACGGCATAGGCAATCGTGATCGCATAGGTCAAGACGATCAGCGCATAAAAAAAGACGACGATCTCGCCCTTCGCAATCTGAAACGCCAGCGAGAGCCCCAGCAAGAGCGTGACCGCCACCACGCGGAGGCCCATCAACCAGTACAGCCTGCCCCGCAGGTTGTCCGTTGGATCCGGCTGATCCATCCTCACCCCACCGCCGAGGCCATCTTGAAGATCGGCAGATACATGGCCACCACGATGAACCCGATCACCACCCCCAGAAACACCATCATCATGGGTTCCAGCAGCGCGGTCAGCGAAGCCACCGCCGTGTCCACCTCGTCATCGTAAAAATCGGCGATTTTCGCCAGCATGGCGTCCAACGCCCCCGTCGACTCCCCGACCGAAATCATGTGCGTGACCATCTTGGGGAAGACATCGCTCTTCGAGAGCGGATCGGCCACCGTTTTGCCTTCGCTGATACTCTGCCGCGCTGCCAGGATGACCCCCTCGACCACCTTGTTGCCGGATGTCTTGGCCGTGATCATGAGCCCGTCCAAAATCGGCACGCCGCTGCTGATCAAGGAGCCCAACGTCCGGGTAAACTTCGCGACCGAAGCCTTGCGGATCAAATCGCCCGCCACCGGCAACGTCAGGAACAGACGATCCACGATCAGCCGCCCCTTGGGAGTCGCATAATACCGCTTGAAGCCGACCCCGGCCCCAACCGCCCCCACCATGATATACCCGAGGTAGGCCTGCATGAAATTGCTGACATCGATCACGAATTGGGTCGGGGCGGGCAGGCCCATCTTCCCCCCCGACATCTCCTCGAACATCTTGGCAAAGATCGGAATGACCCAGACCATCAGCACCGCGACCACGACCACCGCTACGCTCAGGATGGAGGCCGGATAGACCATCGCCGACTTGATCTTGCTTTTGAGCTTCATGGCCTTTTCAATGTGCGCCGCCAGGCGAAGCAGAATCGTGTCCAGCAAGCCGCCGACCTCGCCGGCCTGGACCATATTGACGTAGAGATCGTCAAACGCTTTGGGTTGTTTGCGCAGTGCATCGGAGAACGTGGAGCCGCTCTCCACGTCGAGCTTGACCTCCCCGATCGTCTTCCCGAAGTGTTTGTTCTCCGATTGCGTTGAGAGAATCTCCAGGCACTGGATGAGCGGGAGACCGGCATTGATCATGGTGGCGAACTGACGGGTGAAGACGACGAGGTCTTTGTCGGTCACGCCGCCGCCGACACTCAGGGCGGCAAGCAAGCCGGCCGTGGGAGCCTTCTCCTGGATGCTCGTCGCAGCAATGTTCTGTTGCCGCAACTTGGCGACGGCCTCCTCGCGGGTCTTGGCGGAGACCTCGCCTTTTTTGACCGCGCCCTGCCTCGTCCTGCCGACGTATGCAAACGTGGGCATCAGCGACCTGCGACGGATATCTCCGGCCCCATGCCATGCGTTCCGGCGCCGTGACATGGCACATCGGCCTGAGGAGAGACAGGGACAACGGCGGAGATACAATCGGGTGAGAACCGCTTCGTTCCGACCCGCATCAGGAACCGGAACACGTGCATTTCATGCCCTATTCTCAGGGGTTAGATACCGCAAGGCTAGATGATAGCGGATGGGGCAAAGTCTACTGGAGGGGGGGGAGGTTGTCAACTTTGCCGTCAAATGCTGCAATCAGCCGGAAACGGAGCTTCGTGGGCGGTTCGCCCAGCCGGAACTCACGCTTCATCTGCGCTCACCTGGAGATACCCTCGGTATACATAATGGAAGCCGGAGAGAAGGGTGAGCGCGACCATGCTGTACAGCAGCGGCTGCAGAAGCCGCAGATCCATACTGCGGGACGCCAACGCCACGACGAGAATGAGGTAGAGCAGTTGGAACAACGTGGTCCCCTTGCCCAGGACCGTCGGAGAAATGTCCACGCGCGATTCGGTAATCCGCGCCAGCAGCGTGCCGGTCAGCAGGATCGTGTCGCGGCTGACGATCAGGATCACGACCCACAAGGGCACCAGGTGGAGAACGGACAAGGTCACAAACCCGGACGTCAGCAGCAGCTTGTCCGCCAAGGGGTCCAGATACGCACCGAGTCTCGTGCGCTGATTGGCCACCCGCGCGATGGTCCCGTCGAGGCTGTCGGTCAGTCCGGCGATCAGGAGCACCGCCAAGGAGGCGTCATACCGCTGATAGATGAGCAGCCCGACAAAGACGGGCACCAGCAGGATCCGGAGGATGGTGAGGCTGTTCGGAACATTCATGACGCCACCGGCAGGCGCCGGTCCATTCTCCTCTGGTTGCAGATGCCGGATGTGCCGATCATGCAGCCTTCCCGGTGGAGCCGGGAACAACCGGAATCATAGGGAGCGGCCGATTGGTTGTCAACTTGATGTCGTTCAGGGTTCTCGCAGCGTTCTCGGTTGAACAATGCGGCAGGGCGGACTATAATGGCCTCCCTCAGACGCGTGAGCGACGCATTGCAGGGAGGCCCAGGTGAGCACTCTTCCGCTGTCGTTTAAGAAAGAAGGGGTCGTTGAACGACATCAGATTGAAGGCACCGATCCGAGTGATCGCTACTTCAGCCGGTCCATCCAGGTCAGCCGCACCGCCCAAGGCTATCAGGGCACAGTCATGTATGAGGCCCTCACGGTGGACGGGCAGACACATGCCACCGTCGGAGCGGCCGTCAAGAGCGTCGTCGACAAGCTCGGAGATTTTGGATTCCGCCGCATGAGGACCAGGGCGAATTTCAAGGGCCGCCGGTACCTGGCCGAGAAAGAAACCTGGCTCGACTATCCTGACGCCTAGCGAAGAGCTAATGGCGTATGGCCTATAGCTCGATCTCACACGCTCCGAGCCATCTTGCTATAAGCCATTGGCCATAAGCTCTTAGCCTTTAGCTATCAGCTCTTCGTAGATCAGATCATGAATCAGCGGCCTGAACTGCCGAATGGCCTCGTTCTTTCTCGTCGGATGGACGCGATTCGAGAGCAAGACCACTTCGAGTTCGCATTGCGGATCGACCCAGAGCGAGGTGCCCGTATAGCCCAGGTGCCCGAACGATCGGGACGAGAACCTGGTGCCTGACGAAGACGGCGCCGAGGGCGTGTCCCACCCCAATCCCCAACTCGATCCC
>SCVQ01000218.1 GCA_004296865.1 Nitrospirota bacterium | reverse complement strand
TCGTGACCGCGCAGCATGCCGTGACGCGAACCGAAGAGGGAGAGAAGGTCATTCCCCAGCAGATTACGATTCTGACGGCGGACTTAGATGAGTTCCCGGCTCTATTGACGGGCGTGAACGCCTTCGTGGATCTGGCCGTCTATCAGGTGAGCGGCGAAGCCGCGCAGAGGGGGGTGGCGCCCGCGCCGTTTGCGGACAAGGAGCCGGAACCGGGGGATGAAGTCTTTACCGTGGGGTACCCCCTCGGCCGGGGACCCGTGGTGGGGTTTGGACGGATCGGGAGCCTGAACACGTACTTGCCCACGGTGGAGTCCCGGCTCTTGCAGATCGACATGTCTGCGTGCAGCGGCAATTCCGGCGGGGGGCTCTTTAGTGCCAAGGGGGAGATCGTGGGCGTGGTGCATGCCGTCATTCTGACCGAGACGGTCCAGGGGCAGGGAGGATGCAGCCGGTTTGCCTTCGCGGTGCCCGGCAGGTTGGTGCACCGCACCATGACGGCCCTCATCCAGGGGGCCCCACCGAGTTTCTCGAGACTGGGTCTCCACCTGAGCGCGGCGAAGCTAGGCACACGGTGGCGAGTGGCCGTGGCGGACCTGGACGGGCCCGCGCTCGAAGCGGGCATCCAAAAAGGCGATATCCTCCTTTCGATCGAGAGCCTGGAGATCACGGATGCGGCTCAACTGAAAACCTATCTGATCGAGCGCACCGTGCCCGGCCAACGAGTGGCCATTCGGGTGCTCCGCGGCAACCACGAGCATCTGCTCTTCGTCACGTTGGGTACGGGTTAGCGCGAGGCCCTAGAAAATCCGGTGAGTCCGCCCTTGTGTGCTCCGCCCCTCTCACGGGCCAACTGAACGCTGACTGCTGCCTAGCCCGCATTGCAGGGCGACAGACCAAACCACAGCCCCTTTTTGCGACGAATCGTCCCCTTCAAGCATTCAGGGCGATTGGGCAGGGCATGTTCTCCACCGTTTTGGTCTGGCATTGCCCTTGCCTATTTTATATTTGTCTGCCGAGCCCAGATCCTGAGCGAGCGCACGTTGACACTGACCCTGTCCTGGAGCAGGATGGAGGCTCTCGATGGGGGAGAGCCGGCGGTCGGCGCTACCGAGGGCAACAGACTGGCTCACGCGACAGGGGCGGAGGAGCTTGGTTGGTATTTCACTAGGGGCCAAGTAACTATCCGCCACGAGTTGATCGAACGTGGCGGCTCACGCAAGCTTGGTATGGAGGTAGCCATGACGATCTTACGGAGACTCAAGGATTATCTCGACGGGCAGAAGGTTCCGTATCAAGTCCTGACTCATCAGGAGGCGTACTCCGCTCCTGAGATCGCCCAGGTTCTGCATGTGCCCGGGAAGGAACTGGCCAAGGTGGTCATGGTGAAGGTGGGGGAGCGGTTTGTAATGACGGTCCTGCCGGCCAACTGGAAGGTAGACCTCAGGCGGCTCAAGGAGGTCTTCGGCGCGAGCCAGGTGCGCCTGGCCACCGAGGAGGAATTTCAGGGGCTGTTCCCGGACTGTCAGGTGGGCACGATGCCGCCGTTCGGGAATCTCTACGGGCTGGAGGTGTATGTGGACCAGTCTCTCACGCAGGACGAAGCGATTGTGTTCCAGGCGGGCACGCACGTGGACGCGGTCAAGCTCCGGTACCAGGACTTTGCCCATCTGGTCCGTCCCACGGTGGTTGAGTTTCACGCACCCCGCGTATGAACGAGGACCAGTCGAGGAGACCCCTCTCGACGGAGCCCTCCCTTTCACGCGGGAGGGCAAGAACGGTTCAAGCTGGAGGAGGCCAACCGCGCGCTCCAACTATTGAAGGCCGGCACGATCAGCGGCGCAGGAGTCTTGGCAATGGAATGAGGAATTTTGCGGCAATCGCCCTCGCGACGCTGAGGTAATTAGCGTCACCTCGGTCGCTCTCGACTTCCTTCCAGCTTGGTCCTCTCCGCTAACTGCTTGAATCGGCCGCAATGTTCGGTGTTTTCTTCTCCGGGCGATCTCTGGTACTTTCCTTGCCTTAGGAAGAGGGCAGGCATATTAAGAGGAGGCTCGTCGCAACCATGAAACAAGTTAGACCTGGAGTAGGCCGGAGGAAGCTGCGGGGGCCGTCCAACCCTCGTCGGAGCGTGCCCCGCCAGACGGACCCCTATACGAGCCAGCGCGCGATCACGGGTCCGGCGGCCTGCGACGTCTGTCACGCGATCTTCGAAAAGAAACGCTGGCGGTTCGATCAAACGGCCTACGAAGACTTGATGGCCGCGAAGCGGCCGAAACTGACCACCTGCCCGGCCTGCAACAAGATCCGAGACCGCTATCCGGAAGGAGTCTTGGCTTTGCGTTGGCCCGGGCTCTCCGAGCATCGGCGCGATGTGCTCGGCCTCTTGCGCAAGGAAGAAACCAGAGCCAAGAAGGTGAATCCGCTGGGGCGGATCATGAAGATCGAAGAGACCGGCAAGGAATGGCGCGTGTTTACCACCAGCACGAAGCTGGCGCAGCGCCTGGGGCGTGAACTGGAGCGGGCGTACCATGGCGCCAGTCATTACCACTGGGCGCACCACGATAAGCTCGTGCGGGTCGTCTGGGAACGGGAAGCCTGAGCCCACGGTCAGCGGACGATCAGCACGGAGCAGGGGGCATGGACGAGCACTTTCTGGGAGACGCTTCCTAAAAAGAACCGTTTGATGGCTTTCAACCCTCGCGCGCCGACGACGATCATCTGTGCCTGATGGCGCCCGGCCGATTCCAAAATGGAAAAGGCCGGGTCGCCCTGCAACCATTCCGTCTCCACTTCATAGGGCCCGCCTTGGAAGGCGGCGGCGACGTTACGGACAAGGTCCTCGCCCCTCGTCTGGACCAACTCCGTGACAGGCGTGGGCGAGGGATGCTGCGGGATGGGGGATACGAAGGGCTCCGATCGTTGGGGCGGCCAGGCCGACACGACCGTCAACCGGACCGGTCCCCGAAACGGCGCGCGAGCCAGAAACGTCACCGCCTTGTTGGCTTCATCCGATCCGTCCACAGCCAGCAGGATGCGGTCCAGCACCGCTCCGGAATGCTTGACCACCAGCACGGAGCAAGGCGCGTAGGTGGCCACCTTCTGCGAAACTCCGCCGAGAAGGAAGGTCGGCGTCGCGGTCATGCCGCGCTGTCCCATAATCACGAGCTGGGCGGCAGATTCTTCGGCCGTCTGGATGATGCTTTCAGCGGCGTCTCCCGTATCGGCGATCAAGCGGATCTGACGCGCGTAGGGGGTCAGCTCGGCCCTCATCTCATGGAGAATCCGCTCGGCCAACTCCGAGACTTCCTTCCGATAGGTCTCATAGTAGTCGGCCGGCATCGCGGGCGTAATGAAGGCGTGTTGCAGCGCTTCCACGTCCACGACGTTGAGGACGTCCAGGTCGGGAGGTTCGGCCAGGTGCGTGATGATCTGCGCGGCGTTCCTGGAATCCGGCGAAGCATCGACTGCGAGCACAATGCGCATGGGGTTCCTCGAGTCGTTCCGTGGTCAGGGCCGCATCGGCGCGTCGGTGGGCCGCGCCGGCGTTCCGTGCTCCGCTTTCAACAGGTCTCCGGCAAGCCGGCTCGGCAGGCCGACGTTGAGCCCGCCGGCCTTCCGCAAGCCGGCGCGGTTGATCGCGATCACCTGTCCCGTCCTGTCGAACACCGGGCTCCCGCTGCTCCCGCCGGAGGAGGTGGCTTCAAAGGTGATGATCTCGGGCGAGACATCCGCCACATGTCCCTGCGTGACCAGGGGACTGACCAGGCGGCGTCGGGCGAGCGCGTCGGCGAGTTTGACCGGGTCCGCGCCCGCCTCATGGAGGATCTCATCGCTGACCGGCCCGGCCAAGCGACCCAGGATGCTGTCGAAGCTGCCCGGATAGCTGAGGACCACGACCGGTTCGCCCGACCGAGGCTGGTCCCCCGCCGTGAGCAAGGGGAGCGGCGTTGCGCCGACCGGGACTCGGTCGGTCCGCAGTAGGGCCAGGTCGGCCTGTTCTGAGACCCGGAGCACGTCGAGTCTGTAGGGTTCGGGAATGCCCGGAAAGAATATGCGAAGCAAATGGAGGTCCGGCTCAAAACCCGCGGCGATGGCTTCTTGTGCCGGCTCATAGGTTTCCCACATCCGGACCATGTGGCGATTGGTCACGATCGTCCCGGCCTGATCGACGAGGAAGCCGGTGCCCGCGTAGTAGATCACGACGGGGGGTGTCGAGCCTTCCACCGTCACGAGGGCGTTTCCGTCCTTGTCGCGGAGCGGGTTTCCCGATGGGTCGAGCCCTTGATAGCGGAGCGGCCGGCCGGTGTCCTTCTCCTTGAACCCGTAGCCGCCTTGCAGCAAGCCGACGCCGTTTTCGAACCGACGGACGATCTCTTCCGCGAACCGCTGCGAGGATTCCAGCGCGGTCAATTGGCGGCGGATCGCCTGGATCTCTTGCCGGGATTGGCGGGAGGTTTCTTGCTCCTTGAGGGCGGCGTTCAGTTTACCCACCAACTCTTCGTGCGCTTGCCGAAGTTCGGCGACGCTGTGCCGTTCCAACTCGATGCGCCGCTCCATCTCGGCACGGGTGAGGCGTCCGGTCTCGATCCGGCTCATGAGTTCGGCCATCTTCCGCTCGGAGGCTCCAGCCGCCTGGTATTGATAGTAGGCGGTCAGGCCCAGCGCGGCCGCGATCGCAAGGGGGATCAAGAGGAGTCCCGCGGCCACGAGCTTGGCCGTCAGCGAACCGTAGCGGGCGACATCGGCCAGGACGTGGCGCGCCAGGTAGAAGGGGGATATGTAGCGGGCATGGGGCATGCGCACCACGATGTCGCGGGAATCGGCCACGATATGTCGCCACGGCTTGGCCTCCAGGTTTCCATCGGAGAGGAGGCGAAAACGGACCAGCGGGCCCCCCTCGCCGAACTGGATCAAGTCGCCGTCCTGCAACGGGGCTTCGTCGGTTCGTTTCCCATTGACCAGGAGCGCCTGACGACCACTGCGGTCGCGGAGGATCGGCGTCTGATCCTCCACGGCCAGCTCGGCGTGTACGGGACAGACCGCCGCGTCTTTGACGGCGTCGAACACGATGCCGCAGTGCTCGCCGATGCCGAAGCTGATCGAATCGGTGTCGAAGTA
>SCVQ01000217.1 GCA_004296865.1 Nitrospirota bacterium | reverse complement strand
GCTCTTCCGATCTGGTCGCTCGTGGCGTATCAACCGGAAACGGGAGAGATTCGTGCGGAAGCCAGAACCAGGCTGTTCCGTTTTATGGACGATGTGCTGATTCGTGTGGAAGCGCAGAACGGCGAGGTGGTCGTGCAGGTCCGGTCTGCCTCGCGGATCGGCAAAGGCGACTTCGGCCAGAATGCGCGCAACATCCGCGCCTTGTTCGGCGAGATCGACCGGCAGATGCGCATTCCCGCCGGCCATCGTTAGGCCGGGCTTGCGCGCAGGGAGGGAGGTCCATGGCCATCGTCGCGCTGATCGAGCCCCAGAGCGAGGGTGAGCTGGCCTTGATCAAAAGCCTGCTGGACGGCAATGACATCCGGTATTTTGTTCACAACGAACATTTCGGCAGCCTCTACCCCGGGCTGTCCTTGCCGTTCAATAGACGTGTGGTGATGGTGGACGATTCGGACTTCGGACGGGCCGGAACATTGCTGGGGAAGCTGGTGGTGCGGGAAGAGAGCGACCAGGCGGGCTAGCCCCGGCTACTGATAGGACCAACCGCCGAGGAGGATGTTTTCTTCGAAGTAGAGATACCGGTGTTTGACCGTGGAGGCGTCCTTCCAGTCCTCGTAGATCCATTCCTCACGTCTGATCCCGTCCTTCGTGTGGCTGACGTTGATGGTGTAGGGCGATCCCCAGGCTTTGAGTACCTGTTCCTTCGTCATGCCGACTATCACTTGCTTGTTCTGGATATGTTTCTCGAAGGTGGGGTCCAGCAAGCCCGGCACGAACCGCCAGGCCAGCATGGCGATGAAGAGGATGGCAAAGCCGGTGTAGATGGTCAGGCGGACGGGCTTGCGGCAGAGAAACGGCTTGGCCTCCGGTTCTGGCTCCGGCAAGGGCCGCCCGGCTGCTCCGGCCGACAAGCCGTGCGGTGCAAGGTCGGACAATGCTGGATCCTGTGAGGGCATCTGAGGCAACATAGCAACGGAGGCAGTCTAACAACGCTAAGGCGGGGAGGTCAAGAGAACCACCGCGCATGTTTGTCGAAGTCGAGAGCAATCCCAACTGCGATAGTTCGGTCTTCGCGCGATTCAAGGAGGCAGGCCCGGCACGACCGGTGGTCCAGGTCAGAAGCTTCGAGCGAAGCGCTCAAGGCGAATGGTGCTGGGTGGCCGGATGGACCGATGATCCGGACCATCCCCGCTGTTCCGCCTACGCGCAGGTCGTTGAGGATTCTGGATCTGGCCTCGCCCATCTGGTCTACGGCGGTATCTGGGGCATCCGGTTGAAGCCGGTCGTGCTGGCGGAAGACTGGAACCTGGAGAGCCCCAATCAATGGGGCGACCCCTACCTCTCCCTTGCCGACGCGAAGGATCTCCGCTACGGAGATACCTGAGGCCATTGTACAGGAGGCGGTCTCATGATCTTCAGGGTCGCCGCCGATCTGATCGTCCTGCTCCACCTGCTTTGGATCTTGTTCATCCTCTTCGGCGCGCTGATCGGACGGCTGGTTGTCTGGGTGAAGTGGCTCCATGTGGGGGCCTTGGTCTTCAGCCTGCTGCTGCAACTGTTCCGATGGATCTGCCCCTTGACCTATCTGGAAGTCTGGCTGCGGCGGCAGCATGACCCGTCCCTGGGTTATACGGGGGACTTCCTCGCTCACTATGCCGAACGCCTGGTGTACCTTCAGGTCTCTCCGCCGGTTGTCTTTCTTGCAACGCTGCTGGTGGTGGGGATATCGGCCTGGGCCTACTGGCCAGAACGAGAGCACCTGAGGCGGGGCTAATGCCTCTGCGCAGGGGTTGCTAGAGAACAACGCTGAATGGTCGAATTCGGAACTCTGCCATTCATCGTTCCGCGCTCATCGTGCATACTTGCTTTGTGCTACTCCGCGTACTTGGGCAGGGGGATTTTTTTCGTCGGCGGCGGAGGGGGAGGCGGCTGGCGGGCGAATTCCCGGGAGAAGGGATTCAGGATCGCCTCGTGTGTGAGGCGCTGACGCTGCTTGATCACTTGGAGGCTTTGGGCGCTGATCTCCATGCGGTCGATCGTGGCCTTGGTCGTCAGGAATTCCGGCAGGCCCTGCAAGGCGAACAGTTGGAAGGCCAGGGACCAATCCAGCCGCTCCTTCCCCCGTTCGCGGATGATGAACCGCGCGTCGGCGGAGGGTTGGCCTTTGAAGATCAGGACCCAGAGGTTGGACCGGAATGCCGGGATCGTCGGCTCCACCGGCGGCTGGAATTCGGGCACGAGCGAGGGAATCTGTTCGATCGGCACGGGCTTGCCAAACTCGATGTCGACCAGATTGACGTAGAGGGTCGGGGCATCCGAGGTGTCGTTCGGATCCTGAACGTAGCCGAACGAATAGCGGACGTCGATGCCGTTCCGTTTGTAGTGGTAGACGTCTTCGCCGTTTTGCGGCGAGACCAGTTTCTTGTAAAAATTCTCCCAGTCCTGGAGCGAGTAATAGTTGAAGACGCGGAGCGCGGCCTTCCGGTCGCGGACGCTGTGGGGCGGCCCCAGCTTTGCGCGCAACTCGGCTTGGGTCAGGCCCAGGAAGCCGTCGTCGAAATAGGGGCTTGCAAGGACCTGGTTCGGGAGCAAGACGGACAGGGGGCCGAGGGGAAGGGCTGACAGAGAGGCCAGCATGAAGGCGGTAAGTAATATGCGCGGTATCAAAGGGCCACCCAAGAAGTGGCGCATCCTAGCCGTCGTTCCGTCACAAAGTCAAGAAAGGCCTCGGTCTCTGGCGTGCGACAAGTTGCCTGAGCGGAGGGGTTCCGGCTATAGTGGCCGAACGGTTGCGATCGCGAACGAATCACGAGGATGGGTGCGAGGGACATGAGCCAAGTCGTCAACAGGGCCGGGGAGTTGGCCGATATTCTGCGCCGCCGCATCGTCATTATCGACGGGGCGATGGGGACGATGATCCAGACCCATAAGCTGGATGAAGCCGCCTTCCGCGGGACGCCGTTTGCCGCCCATTCCCATGACCTGAAGGGGTGCAACGACCTGCTCTGCATCACGCAGCCGGCCATCGTGGAAGGCATCCACCGGCAGTTTTTGGAGGCGGGGGCCGACATCATCGAAACCAACACCTTCAACTCTACGTCGATCTCGATGGCGGATTACAAGCTGGAGTCGCTGGCCTACGATCTGAACCGGGCCGGTGCGACCGTCGCACGCAAGGCCGTGGAAGCGGTGATGGCGAAAGACCCGTCACGTCCGCGGTTCGTGGCCGGCGCGGTGGGCCCGACGAATCGCACGGCCTCCATGTCGCCGGACGTCAACAACCCGGCGTTTCGGGCGGTCACGTACGATCAACTGGTGGACGCCTATACCGAACAGGTGCGCGGTTTGATGGACGGCGGGGTGGATTTGATCTTGGCCGAAACGGTTTTCGACACACTCAACCTCAAGGCCGCCCTCTTTGCCATCGACCAGTACTTCGAGGCCCAGGGCCGATCCGTGCCGGTGATGGTGTCCGTGACCATCACGGACCGGAGCGGACGCACGCTGTCCGGGCAGACCGTGGAAGCCTTCTGGAATTCCATCGCCCACATGAAGCTCTTGAGCGTGGGGATCAACTGCGCCCTCGGCGCCAAGGAGATGCGCCCCTATCTCGAGGAACTGGCCCTGATCGCCCCGGTCTATATCAGCTGCTATCCTAACGCCGGCCTGCCCAATGCCTTTGGCGGTTTCGATGAAACGCCCGAGACCATGGGCGCGGACCTGCGGGACTTTGCCGACAACGGATGGCTCAACATCGTGGGTGGCTGCTGCGGGACCACCCCGGCTCACATCAAGGCCATCGCGGAGGCCGTCCGCGATCTCCCCCCCCACGTGCCAGCGACGCCGGCGCCCTACACCCGTTTGAGCGGCCTGGAGCCGTTGACGATCCGTCCCGAGAGCAACTTCGTCAACATCGGGGAACGCACCAACGTCACCGGCTCCCCCGCGTTCGCCAAGCTGATCCTGAGCGGGGATTACGAGGGGGGGCTGAGGGTGGCGCGGCAGCAGGTCGAAGGCGGCGCCCAGATCGTCGATGTGAACATGGACGAGGGGCTCTTGGACTCGGTTGCGGCGATGATGACGTTCTTGCACCTGATCGCCTCGGAGCCCGACATCGCCCGGGTGCCGCTCATGATCGACAGCTCCAAGTGGTCGGTCATCGAGGCGGGGCTCAAGTGCGTGCAAGGCAAGCCGGTCGTGAACTCGATCAGCCTGAAGGAAGGCGAAGCGGCGTTCACGCATCACGCCAAGCTGGTCAAGCGATACGGGGCCGCCGTGGTCGTCATGGCCTTCGATGAAGCCGGGCAGGCCGACACGCTGGAGCGCAAGGTGGAGATCTGTACGAGGGCCTACCGTCTCCTGACCGAAACGGTCGGCTTTCCGCCCCAGGACATCATCTTCGATCCGAACATCCTGACCGTGGGCACCGGGATCGAAGAACACAACAACTACGCGGTCGATTTTATCGAGGCGACGCGGCGCATCAAGGCCACCCTGCCGGGCTGCAAGGTCAGCGGCGGGGTGAGCAATATCTCTTTCTCCTTCCGCGGCAACAACGTGGTGCGGGAGGCGATGCACTCGGCCTTTCTCTACCACGCAATCAAGGCCGGGCTGGACATGGGGATCGTCAACGCCGGGCAGTTGGCGGTCTATGAGGAAATCCCCAAGAACCTGCTGGAACTGGTGGAAGACGTGCTCTTGAACCGGCGGCCCGATGCCACGGAACGGCTGGTCGCGTTTGCCGAGACGGTCAAGCAAAAGGGAAAGGCTGTCGTGCAGGACGACGTCTGGCGGCAAGGCCCGGTCGGAGAGCGGCTGGCGCATGCCCTGGTGAAGGGGATCGTGGAGTACATCGAGCAGGACGTGGAAGAGGCGCGGCAACAATACGCGCGACCGCTGGAGGTGATCGAGGGCCCGCTCATGGCGGGGATGAGCGTCGTCGGGGACCTCTTCGGCGCGGGCAAGATGTTCCTTCCCCAGGTGGTGAAAAGCGCGCGCGTCATGAAGAAGGCGGTGGCCTACCTGCTGCCGTACATGGAAGCCGAAAAGCTGGCGCAAGGCACGAGCCGCGCGCAGGCCAAGATTCTCCTGGCGACCGTGAAGGGGGATGTGCACGACATCGGCAAAAACATCGTCGGGGTCGTGCTGGGCTGCAACAATTACGAGGTGATCGACTTGGGCGTGATGGTGTCCTGCGAGAAAATTCTCCAGACCGCCAGGGAATTGAAGGCGGACCTGATCGGCCTGAGTGGCCTGATCACGCCTTCGCTGGATGAGATGGCGCACGTGGCGCGCGAAATGAAACGGGAAGGTTTCACGGTCCCGTTGCTGATCGGGGGCGCCACCACCAGCAAGGCGCATACGGCGGTCAAGATCGCCCCGGCCTACGATCAGCCGGTGATCCATGTGCTGGACGCGTCCCGCGCGGTGGGGGTGGTCAGCAGCCTGATCAGTCCAGCTCAGAAGTCCGCTTTTGTCGACAAGATTCGGCTCGAACAGGAGGCGAGCCGCCAGGCCCATCAGGGGGGACCGGCCAAGAAGCTGTTGTCCTTGGCAGAGGCGCGCGCGAGAAAAACGCCTCTCGTGTGGCGTGCGGAAGACCTCCCGAAGCCGGCCTTTACCGGTGTGCGCGCGTTGGATCAGTTCCCTCTGGCGCAGATCGTTCCGTTCATCGATTGGTCCCCTTTCTTCCATACCTGGGAATTGCGAGGGCATTACCCGCAGATTTTGGAGGACGTGCGGGTCGGCGGCAAGGCCAAAGAGTTGCTCGACGATGCGCAGAAGCTCTTGCGCGATATCGTGGAGCGCCGGCTGCTCAGTGCCCGCGCAGTCTACGGATTTTTCCCGGCCAACAGCGTGGGAGACGACATCGAAGTGTACGAGGATGAATCACGTCGGGCCGTGCGGACGGTCGTGCATACGCTCCGCCAGCAGAGCGAAAAGCCGGAGGGGCAGAGCAATCAAGCGCTGGCCGACTTCATCGCGCCGCAATCAACCGGCCTGCCGGATTATCTGGGCGCGTTTGCGGTGACGACCGGCGTCGGCCTGGATGTCCTCTGCGAGCGGTTCGAACAGGACCATGACGACTACAACTCGATCATGGCCAAGGCTCTGGCCGATCGGCTGGCGGAGGCCTTTGCCGAACTGCTCCACAAAAAGGCTCGCGAGGAGTGGGGCTATGGCGTCAAAGAACAACTTTCGAACGAGGAACTGATCCGGGAAAAGTATCGGGGCATCAGGCCGGCCCCAGGCTATCCGGCCTGCCCGGACCATACCGAGAAGCGGCTGTTGTTCGATCTGTTGCAAGCCGAGAAACTCGCCGGCATCCACCTGACCGAGACCTTTGCCATGCACCCGGCCAGTTCCGTGAGCGGGTTCTACTTTGCCCATCCCGCAGCGAAATATTTTGCCGTCGGCAAAATCGGGCGCGATCAGGTCCTGGATTACCATCTGCGCAAACGGATGGACCTGCGCGAGGTCGAGCGGTGGTTGGCGTCCAACCTGAATTACGAGCCGGACCAAACGACGGCGGCGTCGGCATCCCTAAGCACAGGCACGGCTGCCTGTGCCTGCGGCCTGCCCCATCCGATCCTGGGCTGATCCGGTCGAAACGGTGAGCTATACGCCGGAATTGACGGCTGTCGCGGAGGCCGGTTGCGTGGCGGCTGCCGCCGTTTCCAGGGCCGCCTTGGTCCAGCCGAAACGTTCTTCGGCCCAGATGTTGAAGGCCTCGGCATCGGGGAACACGAGGTCCCAGGCGCGCACGCCATCCAGCAAGAGCAACTGGTGCGGCCGGTTTTCTCCCGGGAAATAGACCACCAGCACGGCGGAATTGCCGATCAGGCTGATGTCGGTGAAAATATGGATCATCGAGGAGGACGGCAGGTTCACGGCTCTCGTTGCGGCCTCCACGATCGGGCTGTAGAGGTGGTGCAGGAACCGGGAGGTGGTTTCGTAGGGGGCTTTGGCTTCGTGCAGGCGCGGGTTCGGAGATTCCCCGAACAGGTTCTCGGTCAGGTAGTCGGTGGCATCCCATGTCGACATGGCGCCGCTGGTGACCAGTGAGTCGCAGAGATATCCGAGCCAGTTGCGGGAGACGACGGACGGCTTCATGGCACAGTCCTCCTCTGTTGTATCGACGATGATCAGTTGAGACGGTTGACGCTGGAGCGATGAAACCGGATTGAGTGCCTGGCAGGATGGCCCTGAGGCCTAACCGGCGCGAACGAGGACGCATGGTAATGAAATTCCGGCTGGTTGTCAATGTCCGGTCAGGCACGACTCACGCTGAAGGATAGGGCGCAAGGGGCTGTGACTAGTTTCATGGAGTCGGGATCGTTGGCTTATGTCTTCCCCCATGAGAACCTGTTCATCTGGGCGATCGGGGCGCTGATCGTGGGGCTGTTGGTCCTGCGCGCGTATGTGACCAGCCGGCGTCGCGGTCCCGGTCGGTAGCCTCGTGTTCCTGTCAGCGTACTTTCGTTTCTTGCCGGGTTCCCTTATAATCCGCCTGTCATCCGCTTTGACCGGAGATTGGAGACCACCGCATGAACCACGCGATGAATCTGTTGCGGTTGGACGGGCGCCGGCGCGATCAAGTCAGGCCCGTGAAGATCACCCGCGACTTCATCAAATATGCCGAGGGGGCGGTGCTGATCGAGATGGGGGGCACCAAGGTTATTTGTACGGCTTCGGTGGAAGAGAAGGTCCCGCCGTTTCTGAAAGACAAGGGGCGCGGGTGGGTCACGGCCGAATATGCCATGCTGCCGCGTGCCACGCATGACCGGACGCAGCGGGAAGCCGTACGGGGGAAGCAGGGGGGACGCACGCTGGAAATCCAACGGCTGGTCGGGCGCGCCTTGCGCGCGGTGATCGACACGTCGGAAATGGGCGAACGGACGATCTGGATCGATTGCGACGTGATCCAGGCCGACGGCGGAACCAGGACCGCATCGATTACCGGCGCCTTCATCGCACTGGCCGATGCCTTGGCGGCCATCAAGAAGAAAGGGCTGATCAAAAAACGTCCCTTGACCGACTACCTGGCGGCGGTCAGCGTGGGGAAGGTGGGGGGAAACGTGTTGGTCGATCTGGCCTACGAAGAGGATTCGATGGCCGAAGTGGACATGAACCTGGTGATGACCGGCCGGGGACGTTACGTGGAAGTGCAGGGCACGGCGGAGCGGACGCCCTTCGAGAAAAAAGACTTCGACGAATTTCTGACCGTTGGGTGGAGCGCCATTCAAAGCCTGGTAATGCTGCAGAAGGAATTGATCGGAAACCTTGAATGAGTCGGGAGTTGGCGGGGTGGATCGTCCCGTTAAGACCCGCCGCCTGTTCGTGGGAGAGAACAGTAAGAAGGAGCAAGACATCTGATCAAGGAACTCGTGCTGGCGACTAGGAACCCTCACAAAGGAGTGGAGTTGGCCGCGCTGCTGGGTGATCTGGACATTACGATTCGCACGCTGGCGGATTTTCCCGATGCGCCGGACGTGGTCGAGGATGGGGAGACTTGTCGGGCCAACGCGGTCAAGAAGGCCGTTGAGATCGCGCGTCACACGGGATTGCCGACCGTATCCGACGATACGGGATTGATGGTGGATGTGTTGGGGGGGCGCCCCGGCGTCTATGCCGCGCGCTATGCAGGCGAGCATGCGACCTATGAAGATAACTGCCGCAAGCTGCTCCATGAAATGGCAGGGGTGCCGGCTGAGAAGCGGCAGGCCCGCTTCGTCACGGTCGCGGCGATTGCGACGCCGGCCGGAAGGGTGGAAGTCGTGGAAGGCGTCCTGGACGGCGTGATTGCGGAGTCGCCGGTCGGGGCAGGTGGATTCGGGTATGATCCGGTGTTTGTCGTTTCCGAACTCGGTAAGACGCTGGCGCAGCTTACTCCGGAGGAGAAGAATCGGATCAGCCATCGCGCCAGGGCTTTTGCTAAAGCGCGGGAGATTATTCGAGCGATGAAGACTGAACGATGAAGGGGAACAGAGAGTGTTTGTTGGTCCTTCATCGCTCCGCGTTCATCGGTGCCTTTGAGTCGGGGCGTAGCGCAACTCGGTAGCGCGTCTGCTTTGGGAGCCATTCAAGGGGGATTGCTTATGTCCTTGATGATGTAGGCAATCCCCTTGTCATTCCTGGCTGAAACCGCGTTTACCCAGTTGTCTCTGTTTGTTTCTTTCTGCCGTCCACCTTGCCAATTTGTCGGTCTTTCTAACACCCATTTAACACCTGGTATATTCCCTAATTTATCCCATGCCGGTCGACCAGATTAGGGCCAGGCCATGAACAAAGTTGGAACTCCCTTCCACTTGTTATGAATGGTCAAAGTAGCCCGTTGAACAAACACAGATCGACTTGAAGCCACCTGGCA
>SCVQ01000216.1 GCA_004296865.1 Nitrospirota bacterium | reverse complement strand
GGTCCTGGAACGAAGACCCCGAAGTTGCCCGTTCAGCCGACCGCGGCGCCCATGCCCCGGATCATCGCAGCTACCTGATCGGCTTTCGCTGCGCGAAGTCGCCCTGAGTCGATACCGAACGGACCCTGCCATGGAGAGTACGTGTTAGCAAGAGCGCTGGTGTGCCGATGGCTGAATGCCATCCTCGTCTGTGCCGCCTGTTCAATGAACGGAGCGGCGGCCTGGGCGCTGGAATTTTCGGCGGATCAAATCACGCGGGTCGACGGACTCAGCCACAAATCCTATATTTATTACCGCGACGACATGTGGCGGCTGGAACACCACGAGCTAGGCCCGGTCAACGTCACGATCGTCCGAAAAGACAAGCACGTGATGTGGCTACTACTCTCCCGCATGAAGCACTTCAAGACCATGCCTTACGACCCCGACCAGGCGCCGAAAGTGCACGAGACACTCGAGGGGGAAGTCGCACGGGAAGAGCTCGGGACCGAAACGTTGGACGGGCACCCCGCGACCCTCTACCAGGTGACCGTGCGAAAAGACGGCCGGGACGAGGTCTATTACCAATGGCTGGCAAACGACATCAAGTTTCCGCTGAAGCTGGCCAAGAAAGACGGCAGTTGGGTGGTGGAGTACCAGCACGTCAAGCTACGAACCTTGTCGGACTATTTGTTTCAACTGCCGGTCAATTTTCAGCCGCTGGAGGAATTCGATCGGAAGGAAAAGACGGAGAAGAAGGACCAGCCCATGTAGGGGGCAGGAGCGTGGAGCGAAACCTCTCCTCCCGCCTCACAGTTAAACCAAGGGTAAGCCATGCACCTGCAGATACGGATTCCTGAATCGGAGACTGCAGCGGCTGCGGTCGCGCGCATCCTGGCACGGTTAGCCCCTGCCTTCCACACCGAGGAGGAGGGGGAGGGCCTGGTTTCCATCGCGACTTTTCCCGACTTGCCTGAATATCTGGATCCCGCAGTGCGGCTGATCGCAGAGGTCATTCACCTGCCGCATGCCCGAATCACGATCAATGCGCGGCCCGTCGCAAACCTGACCAAGTTCTGGAGCGCCCTGCTCTGTTACCGCGATAGTCTCCTAGAGCCTGACCCAAAAGCCTATTGCGCGCGGCTCTCCGCCCGACTCAGCAGCTTGTCCGGCTGCCCCGATCGGACCTGCGCGTCCCATTGCCAATTCATCTGCACCCGCTGCCTCGGAGTGGTCCGGGAGACCGGAGCGCCCCCCGCCTCGACCCAGCTCCAGAGGATCGCCTTGCAAGCCGAAGTGGAATGGTGCCCCAACCTCACGCTCCCGCCCGTGAAGGCGTGACCAGTGACGGGTGACAAGTGACGAGAAAAGCGCAAAACGGAACAGAAGGCTAGTCACTCGTTACGCGTCACCGGTCACCTCTTCGGATAGGCCGAACGCCCTACGCTCCGGCATGACGACGATCATGCTCGGGACCGATGCAGGTCAAGGAGCCTCGCGCCCGCCTTCGTTACAGTGCCCCCAAGAGTTTCACTCCTCACTCGTCCTGAAAGGGGGGCATGATGATGACGGGATATCGAACAAGAATGGCGAGCTTGGGAGCTGCGGCGCTCCTGGCCGCTTCGGCAATGCTGAGCACCATCCAGCCGCCAGCCGCATCGGCAGAAGACAATCAGGTGTTCTTCCGGAGCGGCCTTGCAGTACTGAGCAGCGATCGTGCGGGCGAACTGTTCACCGATGGACATAACGCCACCGGTCGTGGCACAAACGACGGCGTCACCGGCTGGTATCTTGGTGCCGGGTTGGATCAAGGGATGCACAAGAATTTCTTGGGCATCAAGGGGATGTCCTTGGTGGGAGAACTTGGGATCGAGTTCAAGCGGTTTAACTCGA
>SCVQ01000215.1 GCA_004296865.1 Nitrospirota bacterium | reverse complement strand
GTTGCCGACGATGACGAGAGCCGGCGCGGTGGGATCGACGTCTCGCGTCTGTTCCGGAAGGGTTGCCAGCGTACCGACGATGACCTTCTGGCCGGTGGTTGTGGCGGAGGCGATGTAGGCTGCGGGAGTCTCCGCGGAGCGGCCGACTTGCATCAGACGCTGGAGATTCGATGAGAGTTTTTTGGCAGCCATATAAATCACCAGGGTGCCCTTGCCGGTGACAATCCTGGGCCACTCGGTGAAGCTGGAATGACTTCCGTCAACGTCGTGGCCACTCGCGAAGGTCACATCGGATGTGTGCAGGCGATGCGTGAGCGGAATGCCGGCATAAGCAGCGGCGCCAAGGGCTGCGGAAATGCCTGGGACGATCGCAAAGGGAATACCGGCTTCCGCCAGCTCCTCCGCTTCCTCCCCGCCACGTCCAAAAATGAGCGGGTCGCCGGCCTTCAAGCGAACGACGGTGTGGCCTGCCTTGGCGCGAGCCAGGACCTCCGGATGCAATCGATAGGAGGTCACTCCCCTGCCATGGCGTCGGCCCACGGGCAACCGCTCAGCCTGTGGCCCGGCAAGCGAGAGGATGGCAGGCGAGACCAGAGCGTCGTAGGCCACTACGTCAGCGGCACGCAGCAATTCCAGTGCGCGGACAGTGAGAAGCCCGGGATCGCCTGGTCCTGCCCCGACCAGATAGACCATTCCTTTTCGAGTATCTGGCTCAATCGGCACGAAGATCTCCTTGCTTCTTAGTTGCCGACTCGCCCTTCCGGAACCGATGGGTAAACTCAGGATCGTACAATCGCGAATTGGCAAACTCAGTGGCCGTGAGCACGCGCCCCACCAACACCATCGACGTGGAGTTGAGCTTGGCGGCCCTCACCTTGCCTTCGATGTCCGACAAGGTCCCGGTCACGATCACCTGATCCGGCCAGGAAGCCTTATGGACGACCGCAACGGGGCAATCCGCTCCATAAGAAGGAATCAGGGAACGCACGACATCCTTGAGGAGCGTGATACTCAAAAACAGCGCCAAGGTCGCTTGATGCCGCGCAAGGTCTTCCAGCTTCTCGCCCTCCGGCATCGAGGTCCGTCCTTCCGCCCTGGTCAGGATCACCGTCTGAGACAGTTCGGGAAGGGTAAGTTCGCGGCCCAGCGCCGCCGCTGCTGCGGTGAATGAAGACACACCGGGGATAATGTCGTAGGGAATACCCAGCTCAGCCAGCCGGCGCATCTGCTCGGCGGTGGATCCGAAGATCATCGGATCCCCTGTATGGACCCGCGCCACATCCTGGTCCGCGTCGCGGGCGACAACGATCACGTCGACGATCTGTTCGAGCGTCATCCCCGATGAGTCCATCACCTTGGCGTCGGGTCTGGCGTGAGCAATGACCTCCTTGGGGACAAGCGATCCGGTGTAGAGCACGACGGGGCAGGAGGCGATCAACTCCGCCCCGCGAAGCGTGAGCAGTTTCGGATCGCCCGGGCCTGCTCCAATGATATAGACGCGCATCGTGACTCCTTAGCCCGCATTATTCATGAACACTTCTGCTGCAATCGCTGATCCGCTGCTACGACGAGCCTGCGGGCTGCGGGCTCGCCCCTCGGACCCTCACCGTACTACACAAGTACGCGTCGGGTCCTCAGGGCTCCGCGCGCAGGTCTCGCGACGCGGCTCAGCAATTTCGCGACGAACCGTCATGAATAATGCGGGCTAGGTGCACTTCAGAACGGTCTCTCGCACAATGTGCCAAACCTCTGGCGGGATCTCTCCAAGCCACCGTGCGTCGATGCTGCCATCCGGCACCGCGCGGTTTTCTCTCTTGGGATCAGTCACCAGACGCCAGAGGCGATCGCTGACCGATCCATTACGCTGGATGACGAACCGGTCGACGAGCAACCGGGCCAGCACTTCTCCCTCGACATCCACCGTCAAATACGGTTGAGGCACCTGAACCGGACGGCAGGGGGATAGCCGGACAAAGGGACGCTCCAAGGCGTTGATCACCCCCGGGGGCTCAAAACCCACCGAAGCGAAATCACAGGGCTCCTTGGGATTGCCCACTAGGAAGAACTCTCCTTCGGTCTCGGCCAAAATGGCTCCGGCTAAACGTCCGACCAGCGCCATCAGTCGGCCTCCTGGGTCGGCGGAACGACGAGCGAGAACCCCGGTCGTTGACCGGGAAGAACGGCGCCGTCGAAGCTGTACTTGTTGGTATAGCCGCGCGGGGTGACCATGTAGCCCTCGAACATGAAGGTGTTGCTCGACCCGACGAGGACGGTGGTCAGCATCCCGATCTCATAATCCAGAAAGTTCTCCAGATCCGTCAGGACCACCTGCTCCATGTCGCGATAGGCGCTCTTGACGAGTGCCACCGGCGTACTCGCTTCGCGGTAACGCCGGATAATCGCTTGCGCGTCGACAATCTGTCGCGTGCGCCGACCACTGGCCGGGTTGTACAAACCGATGACGAAATCCGCACTGGCCGCCGCCTCGATCCGGCGCTCGATCACCGACCAGGGAGTCAGAAGATCCGAGAGCGAGATCGAGCAGAAGTCGTGGACCAGCGGCGCGCCGACCAAGGACGCGCAGGAGTTGAGTGCGGTCATCCCAGGGATAAGACGGAGTTCCGGTGAATCGCTCCGCTTCCACCCCATCTCCTTCAGAACCTGGAAGACCAAGCCGGCCATTCCGTAGACGCCCGCATCTCCGGAGGAGATCAGTGCAACTGTGGCGCCATCTCTCGCTCGTTCAATGGCGGCACGAGCACGGCCGATCTCTTCCGTCATCCCTGTCTTGACGATTTCCTTCCCTTCGAGCAGGTGGCGGACCAGCTTGATATACGTGGTGTAGCCGACGACGAGCTGGGACTCGGCGATGGCCTTCAGCGCCGCCGGAGTGGCATGATCTTCCGCGCCTGGCCCGATGCCCACGACATAGAGAATCCCTTTCGAATCGGTCATAGGCTGCCCACCTCCATGTGCCGTTTAACGAAGGCCCGCCGCGCCACCGCCAAGGTCATTGAGCGTCCCGCACCCGGCTCAGTATAGATTTGCTTGGGAACGAGAAGTTCCCTCACCCCGGCGGCGAGCAGCGCGGCTGGCTCCGAGACCCCGCGCGAGCCGACGTAGTGCTTCACCTTCTCGGATGGATTCTGGATGCCAGGCACCACGTCCAATTCCTCCGCCGGGTAAATGCGCAGCGGCCAGCCATGTCGCTCGCTCAAGGCCAGCAACGCAGGCTCGTCCTTCTTCACGTCGATGGTCGCCAACTCTTTCACAGACTTTAAGGAGAGGCCATGCCGAGCCAAGAGGGCCGTGACGCCCCGCTCCACTAGGTCGGGAGCCGTTCCCTTGTCACATCCGATGCCCAGCACAAGGCTCTTCGGGCGATAGATGACGGCATTCTTCCAATGGGCCGGATGCGACTCGCCGATCTCGCGATCCGTGGCGATCAGCAGGATTTTAAAATCGTTCGGGTCCACGCCCTCCAGCGAGGTGGCGTACCGGACACCCTCCGGCAGAGGCTTATCAACGGCCCACCAGTCCGGCTCTCCCGTCTCCTGGATAAAGAGCACCTCAGTCGCATTCACCACCGCGGCGCAGCCCCGCGTCACGTTTCGGTCCGGATCGTCGAGCGTCCATCCCAGATCGCGACCGAGGATATCCACCGTCAGGGTGCCGATCGCGTCCGACGCGGTCGTCACGACCGACTGAGCGCCAAGCGCTGTCGCGACCCGTTCGGTGAAAATATTGCCGCGGCCAACGTGACCGGAGAGCACACAGATCGAGAAACGGGCGGCATCGTCGATACACACCACCGCCGGATCGACCTTCTTGTTCTTCAACAGAGGCGCGATCATCCGAACCACTGCCCCGACGCTGATAATGAAGACATGGCAGTCGTAGGAAGGAAAGGCCTCGAACAGCGCAGGGCCCATCGGCAGAGGCAGACGAAGAGCATCGGGGGGCGCCGATGCGATCAGCTTCTCCGAGACAAAGAGGTCGGCTCCCGGAAGCTGTGGCAGCAAGCGGGCGGCGATCGCGATCCCGTGCTTCGTGATGGCATACAGGGCGAATGGCTTACGTTCGGATATCATGCCCCGGTCTCTCGGGTGGCCACTCTCGGCGTCGCGGGCACCAAGCCGGCCAGCAACCCGCTGCGCTCCTTACGCGAAACGACGATCATCGCAAAACAATCGCCCCGCTCAGCCTGGATCGCGCGTATATCTCGGACAATCCGCTCTTCGGCCATGGTGGCCTTCGACACGTAGACCGCTCGATCGACGAGCCCCTGTCGCTCAAGCGCTTCGACCACCTTGGGAATCTCGGCGCCCATCTTCATTAAGACGATGGTGTCGAACATCTCCAGCACCTGGCTGAGGTCCTCCACCCCGTAACTCGCGGGAAGAATGGCGATCCGCTCTTGCCCGTCGGCCAGCGGAATGCCGGTCACCGACGGCACCGCCATGATCGACGACACACCTGGGACGACCTCGATGCGGATGCCAGGCCATCGCAACGGAGCCTCCCGGCGCAGATAGATGAACGTGCTAAAGAGCGACGGGTCGCCTTCCGTCGCGAACGCGACCGACAACCCCCGCTCCAGACGTTCCCCGATAACAGCAAAGGCTGCATCCCAGGCAGGTCGAAGGCGCTCCGGGTCCTTGTTCATCGGGAACGTCAGAAAAAGGCGTTCTTGTCCTAAGATATCACCCAAGGTCGGCTTGAGAATCTTCCAGGCCATCGACTCCCCGTAGTCGGAGCTGCGCGGCAGCGCGAGGACCTGTGCTTGCTTTAAGGTATTGAGCGCGCGAAGCGTGATCAGATCCGGCGCGCCCGGACCGACTCCGACGCCATACAGTATTCCGT
Organism: Nitrospirota bacterium; assembly: GCA_004296865.1. Lineage (GTDB taxonomy): Bacteria > Nitrospirota > Nitrospiria > Nitrospirales > Nitrospiraceae > SCVQ01. Next base: position 944 of record SCVQ01000215.1, on the reverse strand, counting down.
AGTTCATGAGGCTACTCCTGTCTGGCTGGGCTTCGAGACCGCAAAGATTTGAATGGGGTTCAGGGCCTCGTAGCGAAGGTAGTGAGCCAAGGGCTCAGCCCGCGAAACTTGAAGTAGTGTGACCTCCGGCACCAAGCCTCGCTTGCGCAAGGCCTGATAGGTCTCCCCCACGTTCTCAAGCGTAATGGCGTTGACGACCAAGTGGCCGCCCGGTTGCAGCCGGTCGATGACGACGTCGATGATCTCCTCCATGCTCCCCTTGCTTCCGCCGATGAAGACCGCATCGGGAGACTCAAGATCAGCAAGCACCTCGGGCGCACGGCCGGCGATGACGCGCACGTTGTCCACCGCGTGGGCCAACAGATTCTCGCGGCAGATCTCGACGCCTTCCGGGTCTACCTCGACCGCGTACACCCGCCCTTCTGGTGCGAGCAGTGCGGCCTCGATCGACACGGAGCCGGAGCCAGCCCCGATGTCCCAGACCACGCTGTCCGGTCTGATACCCATCGCAGCCAGGGACAAGAGTCTCACTTCGCGCTTGGTGATGAGGCCCTTCTTGGGCATCCGCTTCGCGAACGCATCCTCATGGAGGAAGGGAATGGCGCAGGGGGCCCGCCATGAGGGATCGGAGCGGACGAGCAACAGAACGTTGAGCGGCCCGACGTCCTGGCAAACGGCTAAATCCGCCACATCGAATCGTCGGACCCGCTCATCGGGTCCGCCCAGGTTTTCACAGACCCACGCGACCCAGGCCGTCTCTCCATGCTCGGCCATTCGCCTCGCCAGGACCGGCGGCGAGTTTTTCTCATCGGTGAGGATCGCCACCTTGGCCTGGCCTTTGAGCCTGGTGAGGAATCCCTCCGGCGAGCGGCCATGCAAGGAAAGAAACGATGCGTCGTCCCACTTCAGCCCGACGCGCGCGAAAGCCCACTGCATCGAACTCG
>SCVQ01000214.1 GCA_004296865.1 Nitrospirota bacterium | reverse complement strand
ACCGGAAGTTCGACCACATCATCTTCAATGGAGGTATCTTTAAGTACCACCCCTTCGTGACCGGCGGCAAGGCGTTGGAAGCCAAGCCGGGGGAGCGGGTCCGCGTCTATTTCGTGAACGCGGGGCCGAACGAGTTTTCCTCGTTCCACCCGATCGGCGAGATCTGGGACAACGTCTATGAGAGCGGCAACCCGATCAACAAGCTGAGCGGCGTCCAGACCTACGTGGTGGGGCCAGGCAGTGCCGCCACGTTTGATGTGGTCGTCGAATCGCCCGGCGCCTACCCGATGGTGACCCATTCCTTGACCGGCGCGCTGCGCGGCGCGATCGCCGTGCTGCTTGTGGGGCCCGACGCCAAGCCGGCTCCGCTGATGCCGCAGACGCCTTGGAAGTCGGCGTTCCCTCAGACCGAGATCACGCCTCCGGCCAGCCAATAGAGAGAGGATTTGTGGGTGCAACACTGGCGGGGTCGATCGGTCCTGGTCGGCCCCGCCAGTTTGTTTTTCCCTGTAACGTAATGGCACGCCGTCCCCTCTCGCATCGGCGCAGGTTCCAACCCGCTGTGAGGCACCATGGAATCCAACGAGTCCTGAGGAAGCTGCGGCGGAGCTGGCTTGTGTTCGGTGGGGGCTCGCTGGCTGGTCCTGTGCATGGTGGTCGTGTATCCGCTGCTTCCCGCCGATGCGATTGCGCAAGAGGCGAACCTTGCCGTGCTGCCGATCCGGCCGTTTAATTTTGATGTGGCGATCCGGCAGCAGAATTTTGCGCCGAGCGACCGGGAGATCACGATCCAGGCCGGTATTACCGCGCTTCGCTATGGCAATCTGGAAGTCAGGAGCATCTATCAGTATTTTAGTGTCCACACGCAAGACTTCAAGACGGATCAACACGCGCTCTTTTTAAATCCTCGCTGGAACAACTTTATCGACATTCTGGAATTTCCCAAGCACATGCCCATCAACCGACTGATCCGTCATGCCCTCTTCGGACCGCTGGAGGACCGCGCGGTTCCATATCTTGGCGCGCTCGCCGGCGGATTAGTGTCGGGGTCTGGACACCCGGGGCATCTCTACGGCGGGCAGCTCGGAGTCCGCTTTCCAGTGACGCAAGGATTATCGCTGGACATAGGACTTCAGTACTCACGCTATGGAGTCGATTTCAGGGGGCAAAGCGGCGAAGCGCAGCAATGGGTCTTCCTCACGGGAATACGGTTTTGAGCGGCGGCCTGCGGGTCCGCTTGTGTGCCCTGGTGCTCGGGCTCGCGCTCCAGGGCTGCGGGCTTGCGATCGACGCCGTGCAACAGGTGTGGCCGCGCGCCGTCGATGAAGTCGATGGGATCTGCGCGCGGGGGCGCGTGCACGTCGGCGTGGCCTTCGAACCGCTTCGGCCCTTTGTGTTCCCCGCCATTTATACCGACGAGGGGCCGAGAGTGACGGGCCTGGATGTCGAACTCGTCCGCGAAATCGCGGCCGCCCTGTCCAAGCGCTGCGGCGGCCGTTCGATCACTCCGGTCCTGCACCTGGTTCATTTCAGGGACTTGTTCGTTGCGCTGAACGAGGGGAAGCTGGACCTGTTCGTTTCTGCGGTCAGTGCGAACGTCCCCTTCCCGGCGCGGGCCAGCCTGGCCTATTCGATTCCCTATTTTTACGATGGCGGGTTGAGCGGGATCGCGCAACGGCCGGAGGTGGCCGAGCGCGTGCGCGCCCGTCTTACCGGGGCGACGGAGCAGTCGGCCGGTCTCGCCGTGAGGCAAACGGCGCTGTCGGGCTTAACCGTGGCGGTCCAGGAAGGGACCGTCGCGCAGGGCTATGCGGAGGAACACTTAAAGGCCGTCCGGCTGGTCCTCTGCGATTCGCTTCCGGCTGCCTTTGAATCTGAAGACCCGGCGGTGGATGT
>SCVQ01000213.1 GCA_004296865.1 Nitrospirota bacterium | reverse complement strand
AGTACCCGACTTTGGAGAGATCGATGACGTGGCTGTTTTTCTTGGCCCGGTAGCCGACGATCGTCTCGTGCCGCTTGTCCGAGCCCTGCAAGTCCACCCGCAGAAAGAGGCCCCGGTCGGCGCGCAGTTCGCGCGACAACACCGGCTTCCCGTCGGCTGCGGCGTGGTCATTGTGGAAGAGGAGGGGGGTGGTTTTGTGCAGGGTCCGGATGGCGGAATCGGACAGGGTCGCCGGGCCGCGAACGAGCCGGAGTTGATTGAGCGACAGGCCGGTTTTGACTTTGATGGCGAAGGAGCGTGGGACAATTTCCAGGTACAGCGGGCCCTGATAGCCGGCTCGAATTTCATCGAAGCCGGTATTGAGGTCCGTGATGACCCGGGTAAAGACGTCCAGTCGCCCGGTCGTGCTTTTCGGATTGGCCCTGGCTCGGAGCGTCTTGGGCAGAGCCAAACTTTCCAGCAAGGGCACCAGGTAGACGTGGCCTTTCTCCAGGATTGCGCCTCCGGTGAGGTCCACTTCGTACATCACGAGATCGGACTGGTAGAAGTCCAGGACGTTCAGCCGGCTCTTGATTTCGGACCGTTCGGGCAAAAAGCTGCTCAGCAGGCGATAGGCTTTTCTGCCCAGGCGCAAGTCGAGGCTCGCCGGCTGGATCTGCCGGTCCTCGATCGGCACGTCCGCCTGGATGACCCGATCGGCGATGAGCTTCTTCACGTGTTGATACGGCAGGATGCCGTGTTGCCTGGTCTGTTTCATCGGTCGATGCATCCTCCGTGCTCGTCGTCCCGGCAGCCGGTTCTCGCGGGGGGCGAGCCGCCCGCATGGCGCGCGCCGACCATGGGCAACTCGCGCCCGTTGCCACCGGCTGGCTGGGGATAGTGGAAGGTCTTGTTCTCGTAGTTCTTGAGCACCGCGCCGTCCTCGTCCAGATGCATCAGATAATCGGGCGGGAGGATCGGAATCTTCCCGCCCCCGCCCGGTGCATCGATTACGAAGTGGGGCACCGCCATCCCGCTGGTATGCCCTTGCAAGGAACGGATGATGTGCATGCCGGTTTCCACCGTGGTCCTGAAATGATTCGTCCCTTTGGTCAGGTCCGCTTGATAGAGGTAATAGGGCTTCACGCGGGCCAGCAGGAGTTGCTGCATCAACCGCTTCATGACGTCGGGATCGTCGTTGACGCCTTTCAGGAGCACGGTCTGGGCCCCCAATGGGACGCCCGCGTCCGCCAGCATGGCGCAGGCGGCCTTCACCTCGGGCGTCAACTCGTCCGGATGGTTGAAGTGCAGGTTCATGTAAATCGGGTGGTATTTCTTGACGATCTCGCAGAGTTTCGGAGTGATGCGCTGGGGCAGGGTGCCCGGCACGCGGGACCCGAGTCGGATCAGCTCCAGATGCGGGATTGTCCGCAAGGCCTTGAGGATGCGTTCCATCAAGTGATCGGGCAGGAGCAGCGGGTCTCCGCCGGAGAGGATGACGTCGCGTACCTCGGTGTGTTCACGCAGGTAGGCGATGGCGCGGTCCAATTCGCCCTTCTTCAAAAAGCCGGGTTTGCCCACGAGGCGTTTGCGCGTGCAGAACCGGCAGTAGATCGGGCACTGGTTGGTCACCATGAGCAGGGCCCGATCGGGATAGCGATGCACCAAGTGGGGCACCGGGCTCATCGTGTCTTCCTCGAGCGGGTCGTCGGGTGCGTCGAAGTCGGCCATTTCGAGCGGATCGGGGACCACCTGCTTCCAGATCGCGTCGCCCTTCTCCTTGATCGTGGACAGCACCGTCGGCGTGATCCGCATGGGGTAGTCACCGACGATGGCGTCGATCTCTTTCTCGTCCAGGCCGAAGAGCGCCGCCAAGTCCTCGGGCTTGACGATGCTGTCAGCCAGGATTTTTTTCCAGTCATCCATAGAGTTGTCCTTGGAGCCGAGGACTCCCGGTCACTTCACTCTACCGTCCCTGCTGCATGAAGGGTATTGATCGTCCTCGCCGAGTGAGGCCGGCGTCTGCTCGGCGCTGGGTTTGGCCGGGCGGGGCTTCGCTGTTCCGCCATCGGTCCCGTACCGATCGTCGAGGTAGGCCAGGATTTCCTCGGTTTCGGTCAGCACGAGGTCGTCGTCCATCAAGACGGGGACATAGTACTGGTCCGAGACTTCGTGGACTTGTTGGCGAAACGCGCGAGCGTCCGGCACGATCACGTCGATATAGTCCAGCTTGAGCGAGGCGAGCTTCTCGCGGACGACCTCGCATTCTGGGCACCAGGACACATGGTAGAGGGTCAAAGCCATGAGGCACCTGTGATGAGTGATGAGTGACACGTGACGTGAAGGAGCGCATTCATAGGAAACCCGTCACCCTTCACGCGTCACCGATTTTGAGCGCCGCGCAGGGGACCATGATGGCGTCCCTCATCCCGTGGATGACTTTCTTGTCTAGGGGACAGACTGTTGCCAGGATGCCGCCCAACTCGGCACGGTCGCCGACGACAAAATAATAGGGAGAGAGCCTCGCGCGACCGGCCATGGGGACGAGGTCACCTCGGTTCCGGTCTTCGTACGTCAGGTGAAATTGCCGGCCTTTGTGGAATTCCTGCAAGACATAAGGCGTTGTGGCAAAGGAGGCCAGGGCCTGGTCCAGCACCGCCGCCCATTGCGATTGAGGCAAGTCGTGGCCGACCGACACGCCGCGGCTTCCCCAGGCCAGTTCGGAGAAGCCGGAGGGTTTGACGACGAAGCGCCGGCCCTTTTGCGAGGCCGAGGCCAGGTCGCGCCAATCCCCCACGGCTTTCCCCCCGACACGCAGTTCGGGAATCACGGCGGCGGGTGGTACGGGACTGGGATCCAGCGTCCAGGTCCGCGGCATCAAGCCGGCCAGGAGGCCGAAGGTGTCTTCACCCAGTTCCTCCCGCCAGAAGGGGGCGAGGCTCGGATGGTGCAGCAAGGCGAAGGCCAGCTTTTCTTCCAGCGCCGGTTTGAACGGCGGGGTGACGGCGACGCGACCCTGCTTGGCGCTGTAGAGGATCAATTCGGCTTTGGGGACATTAGGCAAGTCGAACAATTCAAAGAAGCGATAGAGCAGGGCGATCGGCCGTTCGCCCGATTCGTCTCGCCAACTGAGACCCTCTTCGGCGAACCGCACGTCCTGCGGTTCGAGGCAGACCACGTCGAGCTCTTCGTGCTCTCGCAGGCGCGCGGCCAGCCACGTCATTTCCGGCCGGTAGTCCTTGGCTTCTTCCGAGACGACGACGGCGATGGCGCCTCGACGATCGCCCTGTTGGTGACGCAACATGGCGGCAAAGCCGCGTATCATCCCATCCGGTCCGCCGACGATCTCGGCGTGAGGCGTGAGGCGTGAAGCGTGAAGTGTGGAGGAAGGGAACGACTCCCCATCGTCTATCAGCAATTTGCCATAGGCTTCGGCGAGCGCGCCGGTCAGTCCGATGCCGCCGGGGACCGAGTCCAGTTCCGTCATGACCATGAGGTGGCGGTTGGGCCCGTCGTCCGTCGGGATGATATCGGGCCTGATGACGGCGGGCAGGTGATCCTCCCATGGCGTCAGGCGTCCTGCGGCCACGAGCGAGTCCGGTTTGCCTTGGTCGAGGTAGGAAGCCACCCAGGCCGGCTGAGTGCCCCTCGCGCTGTCGAGGTAGAGGCGGTTGACTCCGCGATAGAAGGCCAGCAGGTGCGTGCCGAGGGTTTCGAAAAAACGGAGGTCTTCGGGGGAGAGCATGAACGGCTGTGGGGCGATACGCCAGCGGGTTGTGGCCTGTGCCGAGGCCTGCTGCTCAGATCCTGCGTGGCGAACGGAGAAAGGATCGTCGTAGAGTCCGTCCCTCACCAAGGCCTCGCGAATGGAGCGGCACCGATCGAGGTCGAGGCGAGGCCCGGTGTGGATTGCTGGATCGCGAGCGAGTGCCAACGGTCCTCCCTTCAGGCCCTATTCCCTGCTCCAGTGCAGACGGCGGTGATCGTAACATGGCCTCTCGCGTTCATACAAGAGCCCTGCGGTCCATCAAACGATGATCTTGGAAGGAGGGAACCCCCGGTTCGATGGCCGGTTTTTCATACTGTGCTACGGAGGCGCGCGAGCAGCCGTTCCGGATGATCGGTGAAGAGCCCGTCTACGCCGTCGGTCATGAGTCGGTGCATCCGGCTCGCGCTGTTGACGGTGTAGGCGAACAGCCGGAGCTTCTTGCGGCGGCTCCGGAGGGTTGCCATGAGGGCTGGAGTGACCAGGGGCCACGGCAGGTGGAGAGAAAAGGCTTCGAGACGATCAGCCGTACGTAAGGTGTTGGATAGCCAAGCGGCGGTACCGTCGGCGTCGGCTTGGGCGAGGAGGCCCAGGGTGGCTTTCGGCATGATGTTCCGGGCAAGCTGGAGCAAGGGGTGGTCGGTGGAGGAGATCAGCACCGAGTTGGATGTCCACATCCTGGGCTGGGTGCGTAGGGCACGGTCGAGTTGTGCGACGATCTGTTTCCTTATGGCGAGGGTTGCCTCGCGGTCCACTTTGACCTCGAGGTTCAGCGCGATCCGCCCCGCGCACAGGGTCAGGATTTCCATCACGGTTGGGATGCGCAGCCCGGCAAAGTCCCGGTCGTACCAGGACCCGGCATCCAACTCGCCGATCTCATAGAGCGTCATATCCGCGATTCTGATACTTCCGTGACGTGTGACGCGTGACGGGTGATGCGAAAAGCGAGCGGTCCGGCCGAGCGATGGATCGTGGAAGATCACCAACTGGCCGTCCCTGGTGAGCCGCGCATCCACTTCGACCATGTCGGCGCCCAACACGATGGCGGCGGCCACTGCCAAGGCGGTGTTTTCCGGCACAAGACCGGATGCTCCTCGGTGGGCAATGATGAGAGGTAGAGGAGACACCCGTTTCAGCATGGTGCGGCGTGTGAGAAATCCTGTAAACGGGTTGGGGTCAGACGCGCTTGGTGAGGGACCGTGCGCCTGCTGGTGCTGCGCCCGGCTCGTACATCTTCACGCAATTCTTGCCGGCTGCCTTGGCCGCATAGGCCGCCTGATCGGCCGCCTCGATGAGTTTGGCGGGAGTGTCGGCGTGGTCCGGAAAGCAGGCGACGCCGATGCTGCCGGACAATGACAGGTTCAGGGAAACCAAGTCCGCCAGTTCAGGCTCGCTGGTCAGGGTCATGACTCGCTGACGCAGGAGCTCGGCCATGACCAGGGCGTCTTCCGGCGGCGTACCGGGCAGGAGCACGACAAATTCTTCTCCTCCGTATCGGGCCGAAAGGTCGCTGGTGCGTCCGATGAGGCGTTCGCGGCCTGGCGAGGGCTGGTTGGATAGGAGCTGCCCCATGCCTTGCAAGACCTGATCGCCGGCCCTATGTCCGTGGGAGTCGTTGATCGTTTTGAAGTTGTCCAAGTCCACAAACAGCAGCGCCAAGGGCTGCCCGGCCCGCTTGGCCTGGGCGAAGATGTGGGTGAGGGAGTCGCGGAAGTACGAATGATTGTACAGTCCTGTCAGCCCGTCTCGGATGGCTCGGTCCCGGAGTTGCTCGTTGATCTCTTCCAGCCGCTGGTTGAGCGCTTCGGCGTATTTTTGCTGCCGTTTCGACTCCGTGATGTTGGTAATCGTTTCGACGACGTGGATGTTCCCGTCGGCGGTCTCCGCCTTCGACCATTGGACGAGGAGATACTCGTCGTTTGGGAGAGGGACTTCGTTGGAGGTGATCTTGCCGGACTGTATAGCGTCGAGCATTTTGCAGAAGCCGCAAGGGGCTGCACAACTGGCAATTTTTTCATGACACGTCAAGTTAGAGATATTCCCGAATTTTGCCAGCGACGTCTGGTTTTGGAATTGGACCTTGTACGAGGCCGGATCGATCACCGCGATGATTACCGGCTGGGCGTTCAGCAGCACTTGCGGATCGTATTGGGGATGGTCTTGGACAGCAAGATTTGCCATGGGACGGAGCTCCTTTCATGGAACGTATTCAGTGTCTCTCACAACCGCTTGGCCGTCAAGTTTAATGTAAGAATTAGGTCAAACTTGAGGATGAGTGGGATGAGCGTGATGTCCCGGTAGTCGTTTTTGTGGTTTCGGTAGGCCGGTACGCCCGTTCTTGCCTGTCTTGGCAGTAGGGCGTATCATGATTGCATGAGGGGGGCCGAACGTCAGCCATCCCATGCGTCTTCTGAGCGGCTTCAGATCATTCTACTGGACCAGCTTGTCCCCAGTCGGGTGTGTTTGACCTGCGACGTCTGTTGCCGATTTCCTGAACAGGAGAGTTTCCTCCGGCCCTATTTCACCGCAGAGGAGATCCGCCGTGCGGTTGCCATGGGGCTGGATCCGGCGTCTTTCCCCGATCAGGCCGGCTGCCAAATCCGCGTCGTCCCCAATCCATCGGGCGAGGGGTACCTCTGTCCGGCCTTTGATTCGGTCACCGCCCACTGCCGGATCTACGAGGTGCGGCCGTTCGACTGTCAGATCTATCCTCTGGCCCTGATGTGGAGCGACGACCGCCGTGAGGTGCTGTTGGGCTGGGATTCCAAGTGCCCCTTCATGAGGGAGGCGTCGTCGGACATCCGGGCGTACAGCGATCAAGTCGCCGGCCGCCTCGAACAGGACGACACGCTGGACATGCTCGCACGGCATCCTCGGTTGATCGGTCCTTTTCAGGATGATGTGATCGTCCTGCGCCGGGTTCCGCGCCTCACGGAACGGCTGACGCCTGGCCAGGCGTCAGCCGCGGGGCGCGACGCGCTAGCCGTAAGGCGTGAGGCGAATGATCTCAACCCTGCTTCCTCATCCCCTACGCTGTGCCTTACGCCACTCACGATTGAGGACCGCCCGCTCGTTGACCGCGCCTTGGCCTCGACTCGCGAGGTGTTTCAGACCCCGCTGTCTGCCTATGCCTTTGTGTCACATATCATCTGGCGACATCTGTTGACGTATTGGCGGGCCGAAGTGGACGGGCATCTGTGCCTCTTTGCCGAATACGAAGACGGGATGTTCATGGCGCTGCCACCCTTGCGCGTGACGGGTAGCACCGATTCTGCGCCCGTCACCCGTCACCCGTCACCCGTCACACAACCCATGCGCGACGCCTTTGCCGCCTGCTTTGCGTTCATGCGGGAGCGAAACAGAGGGTCGGCCGTCACCCGCGTGGAGAATGTGCCGGAGGAGTTGAGGCCCGTGTTGGAGTCCCAGGGGTATCGTCTTGCTCCCAAGGGGGTCGAGTACCTCTACCGGGCCGTCGATCTCGCGAATCTTATCGGCGACCGGTACAAGTCGCCACGTGCGGCCTGCAATCGCTTTGCGCGAGACCATCACTACCGCTATGAGCCGTACCGACCGACGGATCGCGATGCCTGTCTGGCGCTCTACCGTCTCTGGGCGGCTCAACAGGAAGCCCGTGCCCTGTCGGCCGTCGATACCGTGGCGCGGCACATGCTGGCAGATTCGGAGTTGGCCCATCACGAGGTTCTGACCCATGCCGAGGCCCTGGGCTTGGTGGGCCGCGTGGTCCGGGTGGATGGCGAGGTCCGAGCCTATACGTTCGGGTTCGAGCTCACGCCGTCCGTGTTTGGTGTGCTGCTGGAAGTGACGGACCGTCGTGTCACCGGGCTGGCCCAGTTCATCTTCCGTGAATTCTGCCGGGAGGCGGTCGACCGCGGCTACGAGTTCGTCAACACCATGGACGATTCGGGGCTGCCGAGCCTGGC
>SCVQ01000212.1 GCA_004296865.1 Nitrospirota bacterium | reverse complement strand
GCAACCTTCATCCGTGCATTGCCCCTTTGCCCGTCAGCTGACCGCTCTTACCGGGCCCCGGAAGCAGCTCCGCTTCTCCTTGCGTCCGCAGGAACTCGGCCAGACGTTTGTTCCCCTGAGCCGGGCGAAGAAACTTGAGCCCGATCCCTTGGGAGCCGATCGAACGGACCATCGCGGCCAGTTCAAGGGGCGGTTCCGGCTCAGCGAGGTAGATCTTCAGGTAAAAAATATCGTCGATCTTCACGGGCATCTGGCTTTGAATGGCACAGCCTCCCATCGACAGATCGATCATCGTCCCTTCCCCTTGGACTCGGCCCCCCGAGAAAGACAGCGCCAACCGAACCGGAATCCGACGGCGCTCGCGACGGTCCACGAGGTGCCGAGGATAGTGCCGCCCCCATCGCAGGGCCAGGAACTTGTGACTGCAGTATTGGCATCGAAAGGGAACCAGCAGCGGACTGACGACACGTTCGACGACCGAGCGGCAGAGGGTCCTGAGCACCGCGTCTTTTCCGCACTGAGGACAGATCAGCGGCTGTCTCATCCGTTCCCTTCAGTCCAAAATGCGGGCGCCGCCCGCTTTCAATCCTTCTTGTCCCGTACTCGCCGCAAGGTGCAAAAGAGCGCATAGCCCTGCGCCAGCAGGCCCGTCACGATCAGGCCCAAGGCGGTCCGCAGCCAAATGGAATCGGGCTGTTCCAGTCCCCGCATCCCCAGGACGAAACCCAACGCGATGCAGACGACTCCCACCGTGCGCGCAACCACGGCGCCGGTCCGGCTCTTCGTCATCACATCGTCTTGGCGCATCGGTGTCACCCGCAAGGTACACCGAACGTTCCGTCTTGTCTATCGGCACCGATGCGTTTCGCGCTTGCGGAGCTTGGCCAAAAACCACAAAGGCACCGCTTCATGGCCTTCTTCGAAGGCCTGCAGCTCAAACCGTTCGAGCACGAACTCGTTGAAATAGTCCGAAAAGGTGTGTGCCGGTTGAGCGATCGTGCAGGGGGGACGCATATCCGGGATCGTAAAACGGACCATGGCTTTGCCGTGGTAGCGTTTGTTCTTGTTCAAAAGGAACACAAACAGCGGGTGCTGCACCAGGAAGAGGAGCACGCCCTTGGGCTTGAGAATCCGGTGGAGTTCCCGGAACGCCTGCCGCAGGTTCGGCGCGTTGTGCAGCGCATAGATGCTGGTGACCACGTCGAAGTAGCGGTCCGGGAACGTGGTCTTCTGCACCGGCTGGACCGAGAGGTTGGGGAAATCCGGATAGGATTGTTTCGCCAACTCGATCATGGTCTTCGATGGATCGATGCCGTAGACCTTGGCGCCCCGCTTCGCGTAAAAGGGCAGGTCGCTTCCGTAGCCGCAGCCCCCGTCAAGCAGGCGCTTGCCCTTGAGTGAACCGTTGAACTGTGCGCGGAATGCGCGGCGATGATCCCGCATGGGCGAGGATGTTTGCGCCTGTTTGTAGAGCCGGCCCTCGGCGTCATACTGTTCGAAAAACGCCTCCCACGGTCGTGCCATACTGCCTCCCGGATGGTAGGGTCGGGGTGTTACGCGCCGGCGGCCGATGCCCGGCCGCCCAGATAGCCGGTGGCCCAGGCCCACTGAAAGTTGAACCCGCCGATCCGGCCGTCGCAGTCGAGCATTTCCCCGATCAGGTAGAGCCCCGGCCTGACGCGGGACTCCATGGTCCGGAAATCGATTTCGTCCAGCGGTACGCCGCCGGCCGTGCCTTCCGCCTCGTTCCACCCACGGTCGCGCAGGATCGGCAGGACCAGACCGGTCAGGGTACGGACCAGCCGGCGTCGTGATGCGCGATCCAACTGGCCGGCCGGCATGCCCGGCTCGATTCCGCAGACGCGGCACAGGCGTTCGGCAAGCCGTTCGGGAATCTGCTGCGCCAGCATCTTGCCGAGAGTCAGCCTGGGCCGAGCCGTTACTTGCTCAATCACCTGTCGCTCGGCCTCTTCCACGCCGACCCCGGGCAAGAAATTGCAGCGCACCTCGACGGGCTTGCCCTCCGCATGGGTCGCAGTCCAAAAGCGGCTGGCATCCATCACCACCGGCCCGCTCACGCCGACATGCGTCCAGAGCAGGGACCCGCTGCGGCGATCCACGCGTTTGTCGGCAACCACGGTGGTCAACTCCACAAGCTGTGACAGGCCCGAGAGCTCGGCATGGAACATCGTCTTATCCAGCACGAAGGGGACCAGGGCCGGGTAGGTGGCCGTGGCCGTATGGCCGAGGCGGCGGACAATTTCCCATCCATACCCGTCGCTTCCCGTGCGCGGCAGCGACTTCCCGCCTGTGGCCATGATGACCCGGCCGGCCGCAAGCGAGCCCTGCTCATGCACGACACGAAACCCGCCAACATCGGAGGGAACGACCTCCGTCACGCGGTGCTCCGGCAGGATGGCCACGTCGAGTTCTCGGCAGCGATGGAGCAAGGCCTCGAGCACCGTGCGCGCCTTATCCGTGACGGGAAAGAGCTTGCCGGTTTCCTCGCGCTTGAGCGCGACGCCCAACGAGGCGAACCAATCGCGCGTGGCCTCGGCGGGAAAGGCGGCGAGGATGTTGCGGATCACGTGGGGGGAACCGTGGAGACTCTGAAAGTCTCGAGGGCTCACGCGGTCATGGGTCACGTTGCACCGCCCGCCGCCGGAGACCAGGATCTTCGCCCCGACGGTCCTGGCGCCATCCAGCAGCACGATGCGCAAGGGGCGGCTCCCTCGCGCTTCCCCCGCGAAGATCCCCGCCGCCAAACCCGCGGCCCCGGCCCCGATGATTGCGATGTCCGCCCTATCCAAGGCATGGGGTTGTGCCGTCATACGAGGGACATTGTATAACCGTCTTGCAGCCCTGTCACGACCCGGCGATTACCGAAGGGCGCCGGGTCTGGAGTTCCCTGTCACGCCAGTTGTGCCGCCAGCGCTTCGGCCGGATAGGTGACGATTTCGGCCAGGGTCGGATGGTAGTGCGGTATGCGGAGCACATCGTGGACGGTGCCGTGGTAGTACATCACGGCGAGCAGTTCGTGAATGAGTTCCCCCGCGTCGGGCCCGGCGATATGGGCCCCGATCAGTTCCCCGGTGCGCGGGCGGCAGAGCAGTTTCACAAGGCCGTGGGTTTCGCCCAGGACCATCGCCTTGCCGTGGTCGCTGAACGGATAGGAGGCCGCCAGGTAGGGGATCTCCTGGGCGCGGCAGTGTTTCTCGGTCAGCCCCACCGTGGCGACCTGCGGGGCCGTGAAAATCACCTCGGCATCAAGCCGATCGTCCACGCGGCGCGCGGGCCTGTCGGCATGGACAGCGTTATGGCCGGCCACTTCGCCCTGCTGGATGGCGACGTGGACGACGTCGTGCAGGTCGTTGGCATCCCCGACGGCAAAAATATGAGGCTGACTGGTCCGCATCTCCTCGTTCACCAGGATGCGCCCGTCTTTCACGTCGACCTGCGCAGCCTCCAGATGCAACCCGTCGATGTTGGGACGACGACCGAGGGCTTGCAGGATCAGCGCGCCTGAGGCTGTCTTTTCCTGACCGTCATGGATGAAATGGGCGACCTTTCGATCACCCTCACGAGAAAAACGGATCAGTCTGGTGTCGGTATAGACCGCGATGCCTTCCTCGCGGAACTGCGCCTCGACGGGACGCGCCAGGTCCTCGTCCAGATGCGAGAGGACATGCGGCTTGCGCTGGATCAGCGTCACGTGGGTCCCGATCCGTGCATAGAACTGCGCCAGTTCCAGCCCCACCGGCCCACCGCCGAGCACGAGCAGCGATTCAGGGAGCCGTCGCAGATCCAGCAGCGCATCGCTCGTCAGGTACCCCACGTCCTCCAGGCCGGGGATGGAGATTGTCGAGGGAATCGATCCGGTGGCGATGATGACGCGCTTGGCGCGCAGGCGGTGCCGACCGGCCTGGATGTCGTAAGGCGAGCGAAAAACGGCGCGCTCCTGGTAGAGCGTGAAGCGCGGATCGTGCAGCGCCTTGATCCGGTCCTCGGCAAACTCCCGCACGAGCCGGTCCTTGCGGTCGACGATCGCCGACAGGTCGGCCTGGGCCGTCACCGGCGCGAGGCCGAACTCCGGCGCCCGCTTCATCAAGGCCATGACCTCCGCTGAGCGCAGGATGGCCTTGGTGGGCATGCACCCGCGCAGGATGCAGAGACCGCCCAGGGGACCGTGGTCGATGATGGCGACGTCCGCGCCGACATCCCGGGCGGTACGGGCGGCGGCATACCCGGCGGAGCCGCCGCCGATGACGATGACCTCGTGCGTCACCACGGCCGCCCCCTCACGAGGAGCAACTCACGACGATCTGCTTGCCCCCCTCCGGCGGCGGAGCGGCGTACGGCTCCCTGCCGGACACCTCGGTGAAGGGATCGCGCAGCAGTTCCAGCAGCCGCGTGATCTCCGAGTAGTCGCGCTGCTTGGTGGCCTGTTCGATGGCCGTCTGAGCCAGATAGTTGCGGAGCACGTATTTCGGATTGACCCGGTCCATGCGAGCCCTGCGTTCGCCGTCCCGACTGCCTTCCGCCGACAGCCGCTCACGGTACCGGCCGGCCCAGGCATCGAAGGCCTCGCGGTCCAGAAAGAAATCCCGCAGCGCATCGTTGTGCTCCCCCGCCCCCTGCTGAAAGCCGCCCAAGGCTCGAAAGAAGTTCGTATAGTCCACACGACCGGCTTGCAGAAGATTCAACAGCTCGCCGACCAAGGCCCGATCCTCCGGCCCGGCTTCTCGCAGTCCCAGTTTCTCCCGCATGAGTGCGTCGTAGCGCTCGGCAAAGGCCGCTTCGTACCGGGCCAGCGCGTCTTGCGCCTGGTCCTGGATGAGAAAAGGCGAGAGGGCCTGGGCCAGACAACGCAAGTTGAAATAACCGATGTCCGGCTGGTGGTGAAAGGCGTAGCGGCCCTGGCGGTCGGAGTGGTTGCAGACGAAGCCGGGGTTGTACTCGTCGAGAAATCCATAGGGACCGTAGTCCAGCGTCAGCCCCAGGATCGACATGTTGTCGCTGTTCATGACTCCGTGGGCGAACCCGACGGCCTGCCACTGGGCGATCAGATGGGCGGTGCGCACCGCCACCTCGGTAAACATGCGGCTGTACGTGTCCGTGACTCCCGCCAGATGCGGGAAACACTGCGCGATCACGTAGTCGGTGAGCCGCGCGATATGGTCATGTTGCCGTCGATAGAAGAACGCCTCGAAGGAGCCGAAGCGGACGTGGGTCGGCGCCATGCGCAACAGCGTGGCCCCGGTCTCGACGCTCTCGCGGAACACCGGTTCGTCGCTGCCCACGATGCAGAGGGACCGGGTGGTCGGAATGCCCAGGCCCTGCATGGCCTCCCCGCAGAGATACTCGCGGATCGTGGAGCGGAGCACGGCGCGCCCATCTCCGTCTCGCGAGAAGGGCGTCCGGCCCGCGCCTTTCAGATGCAGGTCCCATTTGTCTCCGTGGCCGTTGCGGACCTCGCCCAGCAGGATCGCCCGCCCATCGCCGAGTTGCCCGGCATAGACGCCGAACTGGTGGCCGTAGTAGAGCATGGACACGGGATCGGCCCCCGGCAGCAAGAGGCTGCCGCCGAAACAGGCGGCAAACTCGGGCCGCTTGGCCTCGTCTGAGTCCAAATCGATCAGCGCCGCCGCGTCGGAGTTGAAATGGATGAGCGAGGGATTGGGCAGAGGCGTCGGCATCACCCGCGCGTAAAATGACTCCGGTAGCCGCGCGTAGGTGTTGTCGAACTGGAGCGTCTCGAGGGTTCGCATCGTTCTCAGGGTCTCATCATACCATGGCCCCACACCGGCATGGAGGACCGGCTGTGCGACCAGCGTTCGTCGTGTCTGCAGGACACGGTCCGGGAGATTTCCAAAGCTCCTCCCATCTTTGAACGCATACGGCTTTGAACTCGCCTTGCGGCTGGATCGCGATCGCCTTTATAGTGTCCTGGTTTGCTTGCAAGGGAAAGGATACACCATGGTCAAAGCCGGCCGCTATCGTCATTACAAAGGGAAAGACTATCGGGTACTGGGCTGCGCCAAGCACACGGAAACGGAGGAGGAGCTGGTCGTCTATCGCGCCCTCTACGGAGACCATGGCCTCTGGGTCCGGCCGAAGCCCATGTTTTTCGAGCAGGTTTTAGTGGAGGGGAAGCTGACGCCGCGCTTCCAGTTTATCGGGCCCGACTAGCCCTCGCACGGCAGCCAGAAAAAAATCAGCCGGACCGCTCAAGAAAATCAGGGAACCATCCGACATACATGTACAGGTAAGAGGAGGAACCCATGCCGGTCATCATGGCCGTCAACGGGGTGATGGAGAACTACCGGCCCAGCTTCGGCTCGGCCGGGGGTAAGCTGCCACGGAAACGACGCGCCCAAGGCGGCTCTGAATCCGAGGAGGAGGAGCAGCCCCAGGCCGTGGATGCTATTCTCCTCGCCGCGCAACACGCCTACCAGCAACCCCCTCAACTGCCGCCGCAGAAGAAGTCTTCCGCCCTCGCTCAGGACCTGATGAGCGGGTCTGTGACCACGCTCTCCCCGGAAGCCCTGCTCACGGATGCCTGGACGCTCATGAACAAGAAAGGCTTCCGGCATGTCCCCATCGTCTCCGATCAAGGATGCCTGGTCGGGATTATTTCGGACCGCGACCTCCTGCGCTTTTCCCGAGGGCCTGACGACGGGATCGCCGCTTCCCAACGGATCGGCCAAATCATGCAGACGAACGTATTGACCGCCACCCCCACGACCGAGATCGCCGAAATCGCCCGCGTGATGCTGGATGAGCGCGTGCATGCCCTGCCGATCGTCGACGGCGCCCATCACCCGATCGGCATTCTGACAAGTTCCGATATCCTGCGAAGCCTGGTGAGCCGCGCGCCGCTGGAAGTCTGGACCTAACAGGCAAAGCCCCTTAGCGCGCCGTCCGCGCCCCTCACGCATCATCCGTCACTCGTCACGCATCACTTTTCTGGAAGGAACGACCAGCGCGAGAACGTCGCGGCCTGCCCCAGCTTCTTTCCCGCTTCATCCACCACATTCCAGACCATGGCCTTCTCGACAAGAAAGCGCCGGCCGCTGCTGGAGATACGCACCCCGCGGTAGTCGTCGATGAAGCCGCGCGATGCCGCCTGGGCCAGCATCCGCTTCCGCTCCGCCCGGTTCACCGACTCGGCGGTCAGGTGGGACGGCGTCTTCGTGAATGGCTTCCAGTCCAGCTCCCAGAGGTCCAGCGCGACCCGGTTGCCGTAATTTAAAATGGGGTCCTCCTCGGCTCCGTGGGAGACCACCACAAAGGGAGCGGCAAAGAGGGCGGCAGCCTGGTCCTCAGGGCGACCGGTCCTGGAGATCAGCTCGCGCCCGGTCCAGCGGTGAAAACTGCCCAGCAAAAGCTGGACCCACTGCACCATCGTCTGCTCTTTCCATGCCTCTGAGCTGGTCATGCTGTGTTCAGAGCCGATGACTGATAGATGATGGCAAGACCACCACTCATCTGGAGATCCTTCAGCAGCAACCGATTGAGTCGGAATGGTAGCACAGATTCGGAGCGGAGGATTCGTGCCCGTCAGACGGGCTAGGAGGAGAGGCGCTTTCGCGGGATCCACTGATCGGAGACGATATAACAGGCACAGAAGGTCACGTGCCGGTCGTCGGCCTTGACCAGCACCGCGGCCTCACCGCAGCAGGGGCAGACCTCATCCTTGGGTCCGCGTTGAATGGTCCACCGCGGAATCGTGATCCGATCCAGGCTGATGCCGTTTGTCGCCATAGCTCCTTTGTCGGCATCTGTCGGCCGGACTTGAATCGGTCTTGCACCCCGCCGGACGGCGACCGGCCGGTCCCCCGTATTCCTAGTGCAGATCGCCCCGCGAGCTTGCTATAATGACGCTCCTTCGACGGGGGCGGGCGAAACGGCCGCCCCGGACAGAGCAGCCAAGGAGTCGGACCATGTCAGCCAAGACGATGTTGGACAAGATCTGGGAGGCGCACGTCGTGCGAACGGAAGCGGACGGCACGACCCTCCTCTATATCGACCGTCACCTCCTGCATGAGGTGACATCCCCGCAGGCTTTTGAGGCGCTGAAACTGGCAGGCCGCCGCCCCAGGAGACCCGGCGCGGCCTTGGCCGTGCCGGACCACAACGTCCCCACCACCGACCGACGGCTGGGCATCGCAGACCCCGTCAGCGCCAAACAGATCGCCACACTGGAAGCCAACTGCGCCGAATGCGGGATCACCTGCTTCGGCATGAACGACCTGCGCCAGGGCATCGTGCACGTGATCGGGCCGGAGCAGGGCTTCACGCTGCCGGGGATGACCATCGTCTGCGGCGATTCGCACACCGCGACCCACGGGGCCTTCGGCGCGCTGGCGTTCGGGATCGGCACCAGCGAAGTGGAGCACGTGCTGGCCACCCAGTGCCTTTTGCAGAACCGGCCGAAAACGATGGTGATCCGCGTGGAGGGCCCACTCTCCGAGCGCTGCTCGGCCAAGGACATCATCCTCGCCATCATCGGCAAGATCGGCACGGCAGGAGGCACAGGATACGTGATCGAATACGCCGGGTCCGCCATCCGCGCCCTCTCGATGGAAGGCCGGATGACCCTTTGCAACATGTCCATCGAGGCCGGAGCCCGAGCCGGCATGGTCGAGCCGGACGACAAGACCTTTGCCTACATCAAGGATCGTCCCCTGGCGCCCAAGGGGGGCCTCTTTGAACAAGCGGTCAAAGCCTGGAAGCAGCTTCCCAGCGATCCCGGCGCGACGTTCGACCACGTCGTGGAGTTACGCGCCGAGACGATCGCCCCGCAGGTCACCTGGGGCACAAGCCCCGGCATGGTCGTCGGCGTGGACGGCAAGGTGCCGGACCCGCGGAACATGCCGGACGACAAATCACGCAAGGCGACGGAGCGGGCGCTGGAATACATGGCTCTCGCTCCGGGGACGCCGATCACCGCGATCACCGTCAATCGGGTCTTCATCGGCTCCTGCACCAACTCGCGCATCGAAGACCTGCGCCTGGCGGCCCAGTTCGCCCAAGGGAAAAAAGTGGCGGCAGGCGTCCGGGCCATGGTCGTCCCCGGCTCCGGCCTGGTCAAACAACAGGCGGAATCCGAAGGGCTGGATCAAATTTTCCGCGAGGCGGGGTTCGAATGGCGCGAGGCGGGCTGTAGCATGTGCCTGGCCATGAACGCCGAC